>CANKXQ010000032.1 GCA_947487745.1 Spartobacteria bacterium
GCGGTGAGGTGCTCTTTGCGGATGCCGGCCAAGTGGACTTGGTTCACGGCGCCGAGTGAGCGGAGCCAGCGCAGGCCTTCACTCGCGGAGCCGCGACTGAGCTGCAGGCGGGTCTGCACATCGTCGAGCGAGAGAGGTTCCGGAGTGCTGAAGAGGAGTCCGTAAATTTCACCGATGGAGCGGGGCAGCGAGAGGGCTCCGAAGACATGAATAAAAAGTGCGACGGACTCGAGCTGAAAGGCGCTGAGCGGAGAAGGCGGCGTTGTCTGAAAATCCTCTCCCGGTGAGGCTCGCAGGGCTTTTGATTTTTTTACAGACAAGCTGCCGCCATTGGTAAAAGGGGCGTCTTTTACCGGCGGCATGGTAAGAATATTGTTTTCCACGAGCCTCTGTGAGGGGGGATGACGAGACGAAACTTCGCTCAACTGCAATTTCGTTCAAGTTTTTTTGAACAAATTTTAAAAAGCTTGTTCAGGGGGTGCTGTTTTTTCTTCTTCAACGACTTCGGGGGCGACAGCACGGAGGGCTTTTTGTGCGGCGCGGGTGATCCAGATCGTGACGGCAATCGTGAAAGCTAACTCGAGGGCGTAGAGTGTCCAGGCCCACGGGCCTTGATTGATGCCGCCTTTGGCAGCGGCACCGATGACCGCACCACCGTAAGAGTAGGCGGCGCTGATCGGCAGGAACCCGACCCAAGAGGCGAGGATGTAGCGCCAGAAATTGATTCGCGAGAGGCCGAAAGCGCAACTCACGAGGCTGTGCGGCAGGATGGGTGAAATGCGGGTGAGGATGATCATTCGCCAGGCATCCTTGGTGGCAACATGGTTGAGGGCGTGGAATTTTTTACTCTTGGCGAAGCGGCGCTCCATCCATCCTCGCAGGAGGTAGCGGGTGGAGAGGAAATTTGCGAGCGCACCGCCGACCGAGGCAACGGAGACGAGAATCGTGCCTCCCCAGAATCCGTAAACTGCGCCCGCGCCGAAGCTCAGCACGGAACCGGGCAGGAAAAGGACACAGGAGAGCGTGTAGAGAATGACAAACCAAATCCAGCCGACGGGACCGGTTTGCTCGATCCAGACCATCGCTTCGCGGGTCCAGACTGTCCATTGATCAAGCATGGGAAGTTATCGTGACAGGGGCTCCCATAGATTAAAGAGCCCGATGGCGCCTGCGCGGGAGGCGCCCCTGTTTTTTATCACGAGAGTTTTTTCTCCAGAATCTCTCCGGCGAGGGCGGGGTTGGCTTTGCCTTTGGAGAGCTTCATGACTTGGCCTTTGAGGAAATTGAGGGCGGAGACTTTGCCTGCTTTGAAATCGGCCACGGGGCCTGGATTGGCGGCGATGGCTTGATCGACGAAGACCTCGATCGCGCCGGTGTCGCTTTCCTGCTTGAGACCTTTTTCCTCGACGATGGTAGCGGCGGATTTTCCAGAACTGAACATCTCGGCGAAGACTTCCTTGCCTTGCTTGGAATTGATGGCGCCCGAGTCGATGAGGTTTACGAGTTCGTCGAGGGCGTGCGGTACAACGGGACACTCGGCGATGCCGACGGAGGCCGAGGACATGGCGCTCTGGAGGTCGTTGAGAATCCAGTTGGCCACATTCTTCGGCTTCTTGGCACCGCGCGCGGCGGTTTCGAAATAGGAGGCGAGCGCGAGGTCATTCGCGAGGACGGAAGCATCGTAATCGCTCACGCCGAATTCGCTGACGAAGCGGGCGCGTTTTTCCCAAGGGAGCTCGGGCTTGCGGGCGCGAGCGGCTTCGACGAGGGATGCGGTTTTTACCGGCAGAAGATCGGGATCGGGGAAGTAGCGGTAGTCGTGCGCGCTTTCCTTGATGCGCATGAGGGTCGTCTCGCCGCGGGTATCGTCCCAGCGGCGGGTTTCCTGCTGGAGTGTGCCGCCGCCGCGCAGGACTTCGATCTGGCGGGGAATCTCGAAGGCGAGGGCGCGGCGCACGCCGGAGATGGAGTTGAGATTTTTCACCTCGATCTTGGTGCCATATTTTTCGGTGCCGACGGGACGGACCGAGACATTGACATCGCAACGGAGCTGGCCTTTCTCCATATCGGCGTCGCTGATGCCACCGTAGATCATGACCTGCTGGAGAACGGTGAGGTAGGCGAAGGCCTCTTCGGGCGAGGAAATATCGGGTTCACCGACGATTTCGAGCAGCGGGGTGCCGGCGCGATTGAAGTCGATGCCGGTGGCGGTTTCCATGTGGAAACTCTTTGCGACATCCTCCTCGAGATGGATGCGGACGAGGCGGATGTTTTTATCCTTTGTGGCGATGTTTTTTTGCGCGTCCTTCGGATAAGCGAGGTCGTGGAGCGGAACGGTGCCGCCGAGGCAGAAGGGCAGATCGTATTGGCTGATCTGGTAGTTCTTCGGCATGTCGGGGTAAAAATAGTTTTTTCGGTCGAACTTGCAGACAGGCCCGATCTCGCAGCCCAGCATGAGGCCCGCCAGAGCGGTGAGTTTGAGGGCCTCCTCGTTCATGACAGGCAGAGCGCCGGGCATGCCGAGGCAGACCGGACAGACATTGGTATTCGGCTCGGCGCCGTATTCCACCGCGCAAGAGCAAAACATCTTGCTGCGGGTTTTGAGCTGAACATGGACTTCGAGGCCGATGGTGGCGATGTAATCTGTCATGGTGTCTTTTTGGAAGAGGTGGGATTTTGCTTTGGCGGCATGGCGTAATCGAGAGCTTTTTCAAGGTCGAGTGCCATGATGAGCTTTTGCAACGAAGGATCGGTGGCGGCATTCAGAACCGTGCGGCTCTGGATGAGAGCGATGAAATTTTTATTCTCCGCCGATTGCACGACGACGGGATCCTGCAGCAGGGCCTGCATGCGCGGGTGGCTGATGATTTCCTGAACGCCGGGATAGTCGAGAAAACGCACGAGCGCGTCTTGGTTTTTCGTCAACTGCCCGAGACGCGTCATATGGTCGTAAGCCTCGGAGGGCAGGATGTCGATGGACTCCACGATGTCGCCGACGGGGCCCATTTCGAGGGAATCCTTGAGCATGGCAAAGACGCGGTTGGCTGCAGGCGCATCCTGGAGTTTTTGTCCAGCGATGCCGGACTTCGCAACGGCTCCCGAAGTGCGGATGATCGAAACAGCGCCCCAGAGGATGAAGAGACCTGTGAGAAGACCAAACACCGCACCGCCTGCTCCGAAGAACCACCGGATGAGGCCGGGGGGCTGTTGTGAGGTGCGTTTGAAAAGGACAGCTCCGAGGAAGAGGCAAACACCGAGTGTGACGAGAGCCACAGCGGTTCCGGCAATCAATCCCGCCAAGAATGCGACACCGGGCAGAACCAGACCGATGACAGCTCCCACGGTCTGGCCTGCCAGCATACCGAGCAGGCCCGAAGCCACAAATGCGCCGAAATGGAGCCCCCCGCGAATGAGCCCGCGCCGCCAGCCGGCGTAGATTTCCCAGAGAATGAAAACGGCCGCGCTGTAGAGCAGGACATTTTGCCAGAATGGAGAACCGAGATCGGACATGCCTGCTTACCTTGGGAGGCAGTCTTGGGCGCGTTGGCGCAGGGCGTGATCTACGAGCACAAGAGCGGTCATTGCCTCGACCATCACCACAGCTCGCGGCAAGACGCATGGGTCGTGGCGACCGCGTGCGGCAAGGGTGGATTCCTCGCCGGAGGTGGTCACCGTGGACTGGGCTTTTGAAATGGTGGCTGTCGGCTTGAAGGCCACACGGAAGAGCAGCGGCTCGCCGTTGCTAATGCCACCTTGCACGCCGCCCGAGCGGTGTGGAGTCGTATGAACAGCGCCATCGCGGATTTCGTAGGGGTCATTGTGCTCCAGGCCAGTGAGAAGGGTTCCTGCAAAGCCTGAGCCCACTTCAAAACCCTTCGTTGCCGGCAGACTGAGCATGGCTTTGGCGAGATCCGCCTCAAGGCGGTCGAAGACCGGCTCTCCAAGCCCGACCGGCATCCCACGCACAGCGGCATTGATCAAGCCGCCGACGCTGTTCCCCTCGCTGCGGATTTTTTTGATTCGCGCAATCATGGCCTCTGCCGCATGGGCATCCGGGCAACGAACCGCGTTGGATTCGATGGATGCCATGGTCACCGAGGCGGCGTCGACCTGCGACTCGATATCATGGATGCGCGAAACCCAGGCGAGGATTTCGATTTCGGGAAAAAGAACCTTTAAGACCTTCTTGGCAACGGCAGCGGCGGCCACACGGCCAATCGTCTCGCGCGCCGAGGAGCGTCCCCCACCCTCCCAGTTTCGGACGCCGTATTTCGACTGATAGGTGAAATCAGCATGCGAGGGGCGGAAGTGAGTCTGCATCTCGCTGTAGGCCTCTGGACGGGCATCGGTGTTCGGAACAAAAATCGAAATCGGCGTGCCCAGTGTGACGCCGCGAAACACGCCGGAGAGGATTTTGCAGGTGTCCTCCTCCTTTCGAGGAGTGACGATGTCGCTTTGCCCCGGGCGGCGACGGTCGAGATCGGGTTGGATATCGGCCTCGCAGAGCGGGAGGCGCGGCGGGCATCCATCGATCACGACACCCACTCCACCGCCGTGCGACTCGCCCCAGGTGGAGATACGAAATAAAGTTCCAAAATTACTGGCCATCTTGGGCTACAAAAAACCAGAACGTTGGCGGGGGATCACGCGAATAATTACAGGGGAGAATCGAAAGTGGGGTGATCGACGGGGCTCGAACCCGCAACAGCCAGGACCACAACCTGGAGCTCTACCATTGAGCTACGACCACCATTTGAAGATACCGGAGCGGTGTCACCGTCGGCAGGCAAAGAGATCACCTGAAGCGGGCGTTTTGTCAATGCCGTTCTTGGCCCGTGCACTGGCGTAAAACTCCAGCCAATTCCTTCGCCGCCCACTGGCCGGGCACATTCGGCGCGTGGATCCAGCCATAATTCAAGACGGACCCGCAACTCGCCAAGAGGACACGCGAGGACATTCCGAGCGGACCCATTCCCATGATTGCAAGCGGTATGCGAGTGTTCGAAAACAACTCAAGCAACCGGGCGACATCCGACGGACCGACTGCGTGCGTGGCGATCTTTACGGCATCGGCGCCTTGATCCTCTGCCTGACGGGTCACCTCGCGCAATCGCGCCAGGGTGGGTGTATTTTTGAAATCGTGAAAGGAAGCGAGCACGACCACTTTCGACTCCTTGGCTTGGCGAACGACCGAGCCCAAGGATGCAAGCGAGCGCACCTCGATGTCCACGATGAAAGCCTTCGGCAGGAGCCTGGAAAGCGTATCCCGCCTGGCTGCGGCGGACATCGCATTTTTGCCACCCTCGGAAGGATGCCGCGCGGTCACAATCCAAGGAAACTTCCCGTTCGGCACGGCCTCGCCGAGACAATCCGCACGCCACTCCAGAAAATCAACGACGCCATCGGACAAGCGCAACGCCTTGCGCGCGGCCTCCGGAGAATCGACAATTCCCACCACAGCTCCAGATTTCAAGGTCGAAACTATGGGATTGCGTTTGGGCTTTGCCCTCGTATCTGTTGCTAGCTCGCCATTGGCGCGGGGCTTGGTTGTCATCTTTCCTTCATGCTTGCTCAACGCAACGAAATCAATCTGCAACTCCTGAAAGTCTGCGATGCCGCTCTGCTCGGACTCACATTCTGGTTCGCGCATTTTTTGCGCTACCACAAGGTGATTGTCTTGGATCGAATCGTTGAGATCGCCCCCTTTCCGAGCTTTGTGTGGATGCTCGCCGTTATCATTCCCTTCGCGCCGTTTTTTCTGGAGACACAGGGTTTTTACAATCACCCGCAGGAGAAAACCGCATGGCGCTCGATGCAAAAGATCACCATGGCAGGCGTGTGGCTCTTCGTGCTTCTTGGCGCTGCGGTCATCTTCCTCAGGCTGGAGGTGCCAAGCCGCTCGGTGCTCATTTTGTTCGCCTTTTTTACGCCCTGCGTATTGATGCTGCGGGAGCAGTTCGAGATCGCGAACTACCACCGCAAAGTGCGTGCGGGAAAAGTCGGCGAGCGCGTCATCCTGGCCGGCGAACCGGAGTGCATTGATTCGCTGATGGCAAGCCTGACGCCGGTTCAGAAAATGGAAATGCGTGTCGAGGATCGCATCGATATGACTTCCTGCTCGATCGAAGACTTCATCTCCTCTCTGCACAAACACTCTGTGGGCCGCGTGATCCTGGCCTTCAAGCGCCTGGATCTCGGAAAAGCGCAAAAAGCGATAGAGGCATGCGAGGCCGAGGGGATTGATGCGTGGCTGAGCACGGAATTCATTCCGACCTCGATTGCGAAGCCGACTTTTTCAATTCTCGGTCCCCGCTCGATGCTCGTCTTCCGGAGCAAGCCTGCCGCGCAATGGGCCCTGTTTTTTAAAAATATCATCGATCGAGTTGGTGCCTTTGCAGGTCTGAGTCTACTGGCTCCGCTTTTGTTGTTGGTGGCTGCCGCCGTGAAGATCACTTCTCCCGGCCCCGCTTTGTTCCGTCAGCGGCGCTCGGGCCTGCACGGGGCGCCCTTTGAAATGTGGAAATTCCGCACGATGTATGTCGATGCCGAGCAGCAGAAGGCCGAACTGCAGGCCTTCAATGAAATGCAGGGTCCGGTTTTTAAAATGCAGGACGACCCGAGGGTGACGCCTCTCGGAAGATTCCTACGACGGACGAGTATCGATGAGTTTCCCCAGCTTGTGAATGTGCTGCGAGGCCACATGAGCCTTGTCGGTCCACGCCCCCTGCCGGTCTATGAAGTCGAAAATTTCGAGCAAACCATCCACCGCCGCCGTCTCAGCATGAAGCCTGGCCTGACCTGCCTGTGGCAGATCAGGGGTCGCAATAGCGTGGTGAATTTCTCCGACTGGGTGAGGATGGATCTGGAATACATAGACAACTGGTCTCTCTTCCTCGACGCCTACATTATTCTACGAACAATTCCTTCGGTGCTCTTGGGCATCGGAGCACGCTGAGAGCATGAGAATCCCCAAAGAACTTCAAGAATGCGGAGCCGAAACGGCCATCATCCTTGGATCCGGCCTCGGAGGATTTGTCGAGAGCCTGCCACATGATTTCTCGGTGGAATACGGAGCCATCGAGGGGCTGCCTGCATCGGGAGTGCCCGGTCACGCTGGCCGGTTCATCGTAACGAAGCTCGCTGGGTGCCCGCTGCTCGTCGCGCAAGGCCGCGTGCACCTCTACGAAGGATGGAGCGCGCAGGATGTCGTAAAAAACATCCAGTTGATGCATGCCATCGGAATCAAAAAACTTCTTCTCACCAATGCGGCAGGCACGCTGAACAAATCCTTCGTGCCCGGCTCATGGATGATGCTGAGCGATCACATCAACCTGCTTGGCGCCTCGCCTCTTCGCGGCGGGCCAAACTTCATAGACATGTCCGAGATTTACAGCCTACGGCTTCGCCGTCTTTTTCATGAAGCCGCCAAGGACTCCAGGCTCACGCTGCACGAAGGCGTCTACGCCGCGATGCCCGGCCCTCAATTTGAAACCCCCGCCGAAATCCGAATGCTTCAAGCGATAGGAGCGGATGCCGTGGGGATGTCCACCGTTCCTGAGGCCATCCAAGCGCGCGCCCTGGGCATGGAAGTGGCTGGTTTTTCATGCCTCACCAACTGGGCCGCAGGTCTCTCGCCCACTCTCCTTTCGCATGAGGATGTCAACGCTGTCGGCCGCCGGGCGGCAGGGCAGATGGCGGAACTCCTGATTCGAGCTATTGTCGGGATTTAGTCACGAGGGCCAAGAATCGCCTGAAATTCGGGATCATTCCTCACAGGGTCAAACTCTGTGGATTTCGCGAAAGCCTCCCGCATGGGCAACCCGCCTTTCTCCACTGCCGCGCGCGCGGCTGCAAAAAACTCCTCCTTCTTGCAATTTCGCAAAGCCGCACGCGCAAGCGCAAACTGGTTCTCAGCGACATCAGGCTCCACTGCCACGAGAGCCTTTGCGGCAGCCAACTCGGAATCAGGCAAACCGCCCGCTTCGCCATATTCCACAGCCACCCTTAGAAAGGCCGCATCCATTGCGAGCAGCGGAATGGAATTTCCCAGCAAATCGGAAACCTTGTTCGTATCCCCGACGGATGCGTAAAGTTCGAGAAGCTTCTGCACATCGGCAGCACTCGCAAGCTGCTTGGCAACAGCATCCTCCCCCGCCGCAATAGCGCCTTGAAGTTCCTTGCGCTTCTCCGCGATGAAATACATTTGCCAGAGACCAATGTTGTTCGGATCGGCATCCAGCGCCGGCTGGAGCATGGCCAGCACACCATCGAAATCGCCACGGTCCCACAGCATGCTGTTGAGCGCATTGAGACTTTCGCCATTGCCCGGCCAGAGTTCGAGCGCCTGCCGATAGGCCTGCTCCGCCTCGGCATCCATTTTGCGATGCCGGTAGAGATTTCCCGTCGAGGCCCGCAGCTTCGAGAACGAGCGCTGCGCATCATAATCTTTCGCGTATTCGGGATTGCCCTTGAGCTTCCGAACATAGGCATCCCAAAACTCCAAGTCCTTCCGCACAACTTCGGCCGACAGCTCTTTCAGAGGCTCCCTATTGATGCGATAGACCAACCCATGAGGCTCGGCATGGTCATAGGACCACTCCATGGGAAAACTCTCCTCCACAAAAAACTCATGCGCATCGCGGTTTTTTTCCCAGATGACCCGCGTCACCACACTATGCGGCAATGACGGATTCACAGCCCCCTTCGCCATCGACGCTTCCATTTCCTTCGAAACGGCATCATTGATTTCCTGCTCCGTTGGAAAAACCAGCGGCTTCTCTGGATATGCCTCTGCCCGTCCGAGCCAGCGTTCAAAGGCATTTTTCGGCTGAGGCCGATCCGCGCCGTAATGATCCGCCAGATACTTCCGGTAGAGCGGCTCCCCCACCCCGTTCTGAGTGATGATATACAAATCCCGCCTGTCGAAGCCGGGGTCGCGCTTTAAACCGGAAGGCTGCGTGCTTTCACCCAGAATCATGTAGGTCGGCACGAAACGACCGGGATCTGTTCCACCCAGTAACACACTCCCGCGCGGGAGGTCTTTCAACATATCACGCCCGAAATCCCAACCGAACCACCGTCCACGCTGAGTGCATCCATCGTAGTTGAAAAACAGAGGCCAGAGTGGCAGTGCCAGCATTCCGTAGCGCATCCAGGCAAGCCTTGGCGCCCGCGAGCAGAACCACAAAGCACCTGCCATGAAACCCAACCCCGCAAGCAAAGCAAAAATGAGATTCGTGTAAGTGTGATAAGGCATCTGCAGCCACCAACCGCCCACATCCGTCTGCGCACCATCCGCCACCGGTTGTAAAATCGCCGCCAGCACAAATGCGATTTCGAGCACATAAATCCAAGTCCGCGCCGCAACATCCTTCAGCCGCAACACCACCAGCAAGGCCGCGAAATAGGCCACCACTCCAAGCGGCGTGAAGCTCTTCCCCAGCTGAAGCCAGAAAAAGCCAACCCAGTCCTGCAACTGTGCCAACAGGCCCTTTGCAGGCGGAGCCATCCCCGGCTGAGGCGCTCCATTTTGAGGCGAGGAAACAGGCGCGGTTCCCATCAATTTTCCCAGCGAGCGGAGACTCTGCTGCGTGAGACTTCCGCCATATTGCGAGCGATTGAACGAAAAAAAGAACCCCTCCGCCGTGCTCGTGTAGGCCCAGTTCATCGGTGGATTCGTCGATGACGCCAGCGGCATGTATGCATACGGCAGCAAGCCCAGCGCCACCACAAAAGGCAGATACGCCACCAAGCGCCACTCCACCCGCATCCGCCGCACCGCTACAAGCAGGGCAAATCCAGCCACCACACAATAGAAAAACCGAATCGCCGTCTTCAGCACAGGCGCCTCGCCCGAGAGAATCGCAAAACCCAAATAAGCCACCAGCACTGTCATCGCACCCGCCACCACCAAATCCCAAAAAATCCCACGCCGAACGAGCAACACCACCAAAAAAGGCAACGGAGCCAGCGCCACGCTGAGTTGGTGGTTACTGAACGACAACGCCAACAAAAAAAACGGCAGCATCAGCAGCCACAAACTCTCCGGGCGACGCAACCACAGATACAGCGAAGTCAGATAAAACCCGATCAGCAGGGCATGCAGTGTGTAAACCTCCGCGATCACCGCCTGCGACCACATGGAAACGCTGAACGCAAAAAGCAAAGCCACTGACAGCGAAACCACAGCGTTCAGCCCCCGCCAGCGCGCCACCTGCGAACCCAGCATCCATCGCGTGGAACTCGAAAAAAGCATCGCCAACAAACCCGTCGCCAGCGCACCGCAAAAGCCGCTGAACAGATTAATCTCCCACGCCGCATTTCCAAATGGCAAGAGCTGAAAAAGCCATGCCAACAGCGTCCAGAGCGGATATCCCGTCGGATGCGGCACACCGAAATGCTGCGCCGCCACCACAAACTCCCCCGAGTCCAACAGCGTCACATTCGGAGCGGCCGTCCCAAAATAAACAACCCCCGCAACACACGCAGCAAC
>CANKXQ010000033.1 GCA_947487745.1 Spartobacteria bacterium
GGCTCGAGAAACTTGGGATCGATGCTCATGGCGTTCTCGAGATTGAAGCCTCCAACATCGAGGACCTTGTCGATCTCGATCACCGCATTTCGGGTGCGGTGGAAACGGGCGACGCCGTTCATTCCCTTGATGCGGGCCTCCAGACGATCGAGGTCCGCAGTGGGAACGAGGTCGGTTTTGTTGAGGATGATGACATCGGCAAAGGCGACTTGCTCTTTGGCTTCGTCGGAGTCGTCGAGGTGCTGCCAGATGTGCTTGGCATCCACGAGCGTGACCACCGCGTTGACATGGAATTTTTCACCCACTTCGGGATCGACGAAGAAGGTCTGAACGACAGGTCCCGGATCGGCGAGGCCGGTGGTCTCGATGAGGATATGGTCGAACTTATCTCGCATCTTTCCAAGGCGGCCGAGGATACGAATCAAGTCCCCGCGCACGGTGCAGCAGATGCAGCCGTTGTTCATTTCGAAAATCTCCTCCTCGGCATCGATGACGAGTTCGTGGTCGATGCCGATCTCACCGAATTCGTTTTCGATCACGGCAATTCGTTTGCCGTGGTTCGCGGTGAGAATGTGGTTGAGGAGCGTGGTTTTTCCAGAGCCGAGGAATCCCGTGAGGACGGTGACTGGTGTGCGTTTGGACATGGTGGTTTTTGGTTTGAAAAGGAAAAGCGGTTTAAGGATTTCAGGCATGGCGCGGGCGCCAAGCAGCGCTCGAACATGGGAACACGATAGACGGCAGAAAGTATATTGCAATCTACTTGCATCTAAATCCGTGTCGGCAAATAGCCGGGTTTCTTCATCAAAAAACATGTTTGGTGCGGTTCTCAGGAAAATGATCCTGGGCGATAGGTTCGCTCAAAGTTGGTTTTGACTGCGCCGTGAAAACCGGCGGTGCGGGCGAGCGGATTTTTCAAGGTGTTTGGATTTCGAAAACGGTGAGGCGGGCATCGCAGGTGGCAAGGGCGAGATGACGACCATCGGGAGACCAAGCGAGGCGGGAAGCGGGTGCGGGCAGGGCTTTGAAGAGGATGGGGAGCATGTCGGCTGTGGGATGCCAGAGGAGGAGGCAGGAATCGCTTCCGGCGCTGGCGAGGAGCGGGCCGCAGGGTTGCCAAGCGAGAGCGCAGACGGGGGAGATGTGGCCTTCGAGGGGAAGCGGGCGGGAGTTTTCGCCGGAGGGGCCAGAGATTTCCCAGCAGGAGATGATGCAACCGCCGGCACCAGCGATGTGGTGGCTTTGGGGTTCCCAAGCGAGGTGGTTGACTTTTCCGGCGAAGCCGCCGAGGCGGAGGCAGGCCATGGTTTGGGAGTCGATGATGGAGGCGGTGGAGTCGTGGTTTCCGACAGCGAAGCGCCATCCGCTCGGGCTCCAGCGGACGGCGAGGACGGCGCCGGGGTAGTCGATGTCGATGGGGTCTGGATCTTCGGAGGGGAGCCACATTTGGATGCCGCTGCGGTGGGTGGTGACGAAGAGATCCATGAGGGGGTTCCAATCGAGGTCGAGCACGGTGCCGTGGGAGCTCCACTGGCGGAGCGGGGCGAGGTGTTCGTCGAAGAGGTGGATGGATCGGTTGCATGTGGCGGCGAGAGTGCGGGGTGCGGGAAAGGGGGCGGAGGACCAGCGGAGTTGCTCAACAAAGCCATTGCCGATGCGGGTGGAAGCAATGGGCGTGGAGGTGGAGGGGTCGAGCAGGCGGAGACAGCCTGAAGCGCCGCCAGCCGCGAGAATGGGTCGGGTAGGGTGCCAATCGAGCGAGCAGTTTCCGCCCGGGGATTCAGGCCACAAGCGCGCGGCGCGCCCCTCGGCGGCATCGAACACGGTGATGGAACCAGAGGCAGGGGCGGCGGCGAGGGTATGGAGGCATGGGGACCAGCAGAGGGCGAGGGCGGTTTCCTCGAGGGTGGCGGACCAGCATTCGCGAATGCGGAAGCTGCGTTTCACGGAGACGAGGGGGGGCGATGGATTTCCGCAGGTCGGTGGAATGGGTTGTGAGGCTGGCATGGCTGGATCAGCATCCGCAATCTGCGGGGAGGTCGATGCAGAGGCGGAGGCGCGGTGTGTTCGCGGAGAGAACGGGGGCGCTGCGGTGGATGAGGGCATTGTCTTCCGCGCCGGGGCGCGAGCGGCCCGAAAAGATGGCGACATGCCAAGGGGCGAGGCGGCGTATGCGTGACGGGTCAACCACAATGTCGGCATTGGCTTCGTCAAGGGTGCGGGAGCGGAGGCCGAGTTCGTGGCGGCGGGTGTTGGAGTTTTCGAGCCACTCGGTGCCGGGACCGGCGTAAGTGCAAAGGAGGCGAAGATTCAGGGAGTCGGCGTGGAAGAGCGCACAGCCATCGTCGTCGACTCGTTCGAGGCGGACGCGCGGGTGGAGGGTGCCGGCGGTAGCGGAGAAGAGCGATGCGAGGTGTGATATGTCAGAGGCAAGGGCGCGGACAGAAGATCGAGGAATGCCACTGGCGATGGCGGCGGCGATGGCAGTCGCCAGGTCGGCGGTGGAGGGATTCTTGAAGTCGATCCTAATCGGAACCCTGCTTTGCATGAGAGCCTCGACAGAGGAAAGGCAGGTCTGCGAGGGAGGGCGCTCGAAGATGGCGAGGTTGATGCCGGGGTTAACGATTTGTGCAAGGATGGAAGGGGCTGCGGCAGCGGTTGCATGGCTAGGCAAATCGAGCTCAGTCATTGGCACGGGGCTGCCTGCGGATTCGAAAAAGTTTGGGAGAAGACTACTCATGGAGGTCGGAAAAAATGTTCGCGGTCTGCATTCCCCTTCCAACGATGCGGGCCACGGCATCGTGAGTGTGAATGCTTTCCTCGTTGCGGATTTCGAGGGAAAAATCCGCAACGCACTCAAGGTCGCGAAGGGCAAGCACGGCATTGCGGGCCAGATCTTCGACGAAGGCCGGGTTGTCGTAGGCTTGCATGGTGAGAGCGCGTTCGTCGGAGCGTTTGAGCACGGGATAGATGGGAGCGCTTCCGCACTCCCCGAGATTGGTAACGATTGTTTCGGGCGGAACGGCTGCGGCGGTGCCATGCCAACCCAATGTGGCCTCGATCCAGCCCCGCTGGCTGTGTGCGCCGTAATCGCTGATGTCGCGACTGCACGGGCAAAGGGTCGTGACGGGCACATTCACGCGGAAACCATGGCGGGAGCTTGGAAGTTCGGCCCAATACAGGGTTTCAATGGCTTGTGGGGCGCTGATGCGGGAGAGCGGACTCTGCCGCTTTTGGAACCATGTGAAGGCGACCCGAATCTCGGCGGAGGTGGAACCTTGGGAATCGGCCAAGACCTGCAGAAGGCGGGGGAGGGTGTCCGGCGTGACCGCTTCTCGCCAAGCTGAAATCGTCTCCACCATGCGGCTCATGTGGATGCCACGATTCCCGGAGGCGAGCGATACCGAGCAGGAAATGCGGCATGGCAACTCGCGAGGGGCCTCTTCGCAAGACCAGCCGGCGATGAGCAGTGGAGCCATGACGCGGTCGATCCCGACAGAATCGATGGACACGCCGCGCGGGTCGGATGTGTTTTGTGGGTCGGCTGTCAAGGGGAAATCCGATCTGTTCGGGGCAAGAAAGTTGTGGCTCATAGTTTCGTGGGGTTCGGCGCGTCGCCGTAGACGGTTTGCGGGTCGAAGGTTTTTGAATTTTCGCGAAACACGAGCGGGGAACCGCTCTCCGGGCCAAAGGGGATGGCGCGGTAGAAGCAACTCCAGTAGCCGACATGGCAGCTTGCGCCGGTGCCCGCGACCTCGACGCGGAGCCAAATGCAGTCCTGGTCGTCGTCGATGCGAATTTCGCGGATGTGCTGCACGAGGCCGCTGGTGGCTCCTTTGCGCCAAAGGCACTGGCGGCTGCGGCTCCAGTAGTGGGCCTCGCCGGTCTTGATGGTCAAGCGTAAGGCTTCGGCGTTCATGTAGGCGTGCATGAGGAGTTCGCCGGTGGCGGAGTCGGTGGTGACGGCCGGAATGACTCCGGCGGCATCGAATTTCGGGGCGAGAGCGATGCCTTCCTCGACCTGTTCGACAGAGGTTCGCGGGTGAAAGATCAGTTCCATGGGTCGATGAGTTGAGTGGCGATCTTTTTGATAACGGATTTCCAGTTTCCAGGCTCGTGCTGCCGGAAAAGGCGGGCGGAAGGATACCAGGGGGTGTGGTTCCCGGTTCGCCCCCAACGCCAGTCCGGACACAGTGGAAGGAGAACCCAAGTGGGCTTGCCGAGGGAGGCGGAGAGGTGCGCGATAGCGGTATCGGCGCTGATGACAAGATCCATGGATGCCAACGCGCGGGCGGTCTCGACGAAATCAGAAAAAGCCGCGCCGGGATGAGGTATTCCGGGTGGGAGTGCCTCGCTGGGTCTCAGGTTTTTTTGCAGGCAAAGCCACTCGAAGCGGTTGCCAAAAAGTGGCTTGAAAAGCTCTAAAGAAAGGCTGCGGGCGGCATCGTCCGGATGGTTGGGATTTCCGGCGCAGGCGAATCCGATGCGTTGAAGGGAAGCGGCGGAATTGTGGGCCGGAAAGATCGATGGGGGTGGGGCGTCGAGGTTGGCGCCGAGCAGGCCGGGCAGGCTCAAGAGAGGTGCATGGAAATCGGTGTGCGGCGATTTTTCCGCTGATGAAAGGATTTCGATGCCGGGCAGGGAGGATGAGAAAAGGCCCGCCAAGGATGGTTGGCAGCGGAAGAGGACTTTCCCGGCCCGAGAGGCCACGGATGGGAGAAAGCGGGAAAATTGAATGGAATCGCCCAGCCCCTGCTCGTGCCAGACGAGCAGGGTTTTGCCATTCAAGGGTTGACCCTCCCATGCGGCAGAACCGTTCCCGGGGTGGAGGTGCTCGGGCGTGAAGGCGAGGCGGGCCTCGAAGAGCGGCCAGGCTTCGCGGGCGCGGCCGGCGAGCAAAAGATTCTGTGCATGGTTGAATGCGAAGCCTGCCGAACCGGGCTCGGCACGGAGGGCTTGGCCGGACAAGCTCAAGGCCTCGTCGAAGTCACCAAGCCGCGCGGCAATGCATGCGGATTGGTTTAGATAATCGGCATCCTGCGGGTTTTGCGCGAGGGCAAGTCCGATGGAGTCCCGCGCGGAAACCGGGTCGCCAAGGGATTCTTGGACGAGCGAAAGATAATAGGCGGCGTTGGGATTCGATTCCGGCCGGGCGAATGAGAAGTGCTCCCGGGCTTCGGACAAGCGACCCAAGGCGCGATCGGTGACGCCTGCGACGAAACGCACCTCGGGCGACAGTGGGGCGGTATCGAGTGCCGTCCTCATAAGCCTGAGGGCGAGCCGGGGGTTTTCGATTTCCAAGGCGAGCAGGGCAAGTTGGCAGCGTGTGGCGGCGGGGTGATTCGGCGAATCCGAACATTCAAACAAGAACGACTCGGCTTCGAAGATGCGGTCCGCATTGACCAACTCAACGGCTTCACGAACGGGGTCGTGCGTTTGGAATGGTTTTTTCCGACCTGCAATCATGAGAGGTTTTCCATGCCGCGGTCGAGTTGGTCGCGGAGAGTCTTCAGGCAGGTTTTCCAAAATTCGGCAGGCATGGCTTCGTAGCGGACGACATCCTCGCGGACGCGGGTGGTGTAGAAAATGTTGCTGGGCTCGGCGGAGAGTTCGTCAAACATCGTGCGGCGGAGGTAGTGCCTAAGCTCCTCGGGGCACTCGAGAAGGGGTGCGGGGTCCATGCGGTCGGCCTCCGCGAGGAGGGCATCGATGACGGAACGGATATCGTCGGGACCGAAGGCCACATGCATGCGGCGGGCGCTCTCGAGGTGTGTGACGAGGAGGGAGCGGAGGCGCTTGGCAACGCGGCGCGCCTCAGCGGCGGGGTTTGGAATTTCCAGCGGGGCGGGTGTGGGAGCCGGGAAAGCCACCTCGACCACGGTGTGACCGCTGCGGATTTTCGGGGGCCGGACGGAGCGGGGCGGGCGTTCAGTCATGGCAAGTCGGGCAGCAATTCGATGTGGCTGGGGCTGCGGCGGCTTTGGGAGTGGGCTTGGATAGTGGCTTGGCGGCTCGGGCTGTGAAAAACCCCATGCCACCGGTGATGACGCGGCGCAGGGGTTCGCCGGTTTCCGGATGGGTGGCGAGAGGGGTGTCGCGCATGCTTTGGCGGAGTTCGAATCGGGAGCCCGAGGGGGTTTCGTAGGTGTAAACAGGCATATCAGCGGGCTTCCGAAGCGGCGCGGCGGAACCATTCGACGACTTGGCTGCGGTAGGGTTCTCCGAAGCAGCGGGTGAATTCCCGCGTGGTGGCGTCACCGGGATTTTCCAAGGCCTCGATGCGTGCGAGGGCGTAGTCCGGCGTGAGCGGGATGCCGCAACGGATGGTGAGGGCGTTCCGCCACTCGGAGTAGCTTGTGAAATAGAACCCGGCGGCCATGGGGCAGGGGCTTCAGTGTGCGTGGGCTTCCGTCTGGACGGTCCACTCGGGAAACGGGTCGCGGAATTTTTCCCATCCTTCAGGACCAAGAGCCATCTCGCGTTCGTCGAGCAGGCAAGCTTCGAGTTCGGAGAGCATTTTTTCCTTTTCGAGATCCTGGCCGATGTAAACGAGCATTTGGCGACGGTCGCCGTGGGGTTCCTGCCAATCCTTCATGATCGAGCGCCAGGTGTCGTCGTCGTCAGGCCAGCTGGATTTCGGCGCGGCGGCCCACCAGAAGCCGGCGGGACGGTATTCGGCGCTGCCTCCGGCCTGCGACCAGAGGCCGATCATGGTGTTGCGGCTGGCCAGCCAGAAGTAGCCTTTCGAGCGGAGGAGGCCAGGGCGTTCGGTGTGGATGAAGTCCCAGAAACGCTGCGGGTGGAAGGGGCGGCGGGCGCGGAAGACGAAGCTGCCGATGCCGTATTCCTCGGTCTCGGGCGTGTGCTGGTTGTTCAACTCGCGGAGCCAGCCGGCGGAGGCTTGGGCTTTGTCCATGTCGAAGCGGCGGGTGTCGAGGATGCGTTCCAGCGGCACACGCCCACGCTGCGACTCGATGATTTCCGCAGCCGGATTCAAATGGTGGAGGATGGCGCGGAGTTCGGCGAGTTGCTCGGGGGAGACGAGGTCGGTTTTGTTGATGATGAGGGTGTCTGCGAATTCGACCTGATCGATGAAGAGGTCGGAAATGGTGCGCTCATCCTCTTCGCCGAGGGCGAGGTTTTTTTCCTTCAGCGAATCGCCGGCTTCGTAGTGGTCGAGGAAGTTCGCGGCGTCGACAACGGTGACCATGGTGTCGAGGTGCGTGAGGTCCTGGAGGCTTTTGCCGTTCTCGTCGGCGAAGGTGAAGGTTTGCGCAACGGGGAGGGGCTCGGAGATGCCGGTGGATTCGATGAGGAGATGGTCGAAACGGTTTTCCGAGGCGAGGCGGGAGACTTCCTGGAGGAGGTCGTCGCGGAGGGTGCAACAGATGCAGCCGTTGGTCATTTCGACGAGCTTTTCCTCCGTGCGGCTCAGCTCCGCCCCGCCCTCGCGAACAAGCTCGGCGTCAATATTCACCTCGCTCATATCATTCACGATCACCGCCACGCGCAGTCCCTCCCGGTTGTTGAGCACATGGTTGAGCAGCGTTGTCTTTCCCGCTCCCAAAAAGCCAGAAAGCACTGTCACAGGGAGCTTTTTCGGTGTGGAAGGCGTCGATTCAGAGGCATTTATTTTCATGATTATGGATCGCATCCGTCAAGTTTAGATGCATGAAACTTGCAATAAACAAGCTGACTCACGAGCGCAATCAATTTTTGCAATAAACTTGCAATTAGACACCGCAAGGAGTCGCCTCGCTGGCTTTCAGAATGCGCTGGCGAGCCTGCCCCTCCAACCACTTTTATGGGGTATTTGCCCTCATAGCCACACAGTGAGCAGATTTCGTCCATTAATCACGCCCTCTCTTCCTTCACATGGTTCAGATGCCTCACATCGACTTTTTGAACTCATATTTGAAGACACTTCCATGGTGTCTTTTCATTTGAATCAATACATCCCCTCGCCCGATGAGGCTTTTTGCTTGGAGTGCAAGCAGAGCTGGGATTTTGCCTCACCGCCCATGACCACGTCGAAAGCCTACATTGAGCTGAATATAATGCAAAGGATCGGTCCGGTAAGGGTGCGGCGTTTGACGGAGGCCTTCGGATCGCCTGCGACTGTGCTCACGACTCCCATCGCGCGTTTTCAAGCAGTGTCCACAATAGGCCCTGAGGCGGCAAAAGCTCTCACCAATTGGGACAGCCGCGTGGACTTCCCAAGCTAATTCGGCCTAGTGAAGCAGCACTGCACCAGAGTCATCAGACTCACCTCGCCGGATTACCCTGCTCTGCTGCGCGAAATTCAGTATCCCCCGACAGTGCTTTATATGATGGGTGACATTCTACAACCCGACCGGCGTGCCATAGGTTTCATAGCAACCCGCAAAGATTCTCCAAGGCACCAACGCACGCCGTGCCGCCTCGCTCGCGAAGAAGGAAAAAATAGCGCGAGGCCAGGCTTGACTCACGAATTTCCCAACCGTCATTTGAACGAGTGAGCCACATCCCATGACAGCCCGAAAATCTGAACGCCTATTCCTCGTCGAGGGCCCGCTACCCCTGCTCAAGGGACTACCTGCCTCCCGTGTGAAACTCGGATGTCTCTCGCACGACCGCACGCGTGAGGTCTGGGTGAGGCAAGAGGGCCGCCGCTGTGGAATTGCCGTTATCGTCGATCCCTCGAACGGAAATGTCCTGGAACCGGTTCCCATTCCACAAGGAACCTTCGATACGCTCTGGAAAAACACGGATGGCCACCGTGTCGAAGTGACACGCCACCAACTTCCCCACGGTGATGCGACCATGGAACTCGATATCTTCACGGACATCCACGCTCCGCTGGTGACTGCACGAATCCTCTTCTCCAATGCCGCAAGCGCGCGCCGTTTCCGAAAACCCGCATTCCTTGGCCGCGAAATCACGCTCCCCGATTCCGACTCACTCCGCCAGATCGCCCTGCACGGGGTTCCAACATCAGGCAACCCGGATGTCCAAGCCGGAGCGGTCCCGTTTCTTTTTAAAAAAGGCGTGCTCCACATTGTCCTCATCACCAGTTCCTCGGGTGCACGCTGGCTGATTCCGAAAGGACATCTGGAATCCGGGATGTCACTCGAAGAAGTTGCCCTCATGGAAGCGGCAGAGGAAGCGGGGGCCATAGGGACGATTGATCGGGGATTCCGCACACAGTGCCCAACAGAGGATGGCCGCACGCTGCAACTCTTCCCGCTTCGTGTCGCCACTCTCCTGCCGCACTGGCCCGAGCGGTTCGTCCGTCGCCGCGTTGTGCTGCCGGTTTACCGCGCGCTGTTGAGGATCAGCGATCCCTTGCTCGCCCGCGCCCTGCGCGACCTGTCACGCCGGCTCAAGCCCTGAGGCTGCTCACGCGACGGGTGCCAAAATGGCGTCGCGCATTCCGTGCAGGAGCTTTTTGTCGTCGGGGCAGATGGTGGCCAGCGCGCCGCCGAGTTGCGTTGTTTTCTCGCCAACGAAGAAATACGGACACAGGCGCACCCGTCCGCGCATCCTCTGTAGGTCGGCGTTTTCAGGAAGCCAGTATTCGGCATCGAAGAGCCTTCCCGTATGAAAAACCTGCAGGATGTGCGGCTGCGAGGGAAAAGCCGCCAAGGCGGATTCCAACTCGGTCTGCCATTCCTTCTGCGGCAGGTCGCTTGCCACAACCACCCCGCGCGACCCCCACGCCCGTTCGGAAAATCCGCTCACCTTCAAAATAAAATTCCGGCGCTTCTGGCTGAATTTCGCGACCTCGTCCCACGAATGCGCCTCGAGCCTCGGAAGAACCGCGTGACGCGGTAGCGGCGCCGGATCGACCAACCATGTGTAGGGGATTGCCTTTTGCAGCGCTAAAAACGCGCGCTCGCTGAGCTCACGGCGCCAGAAGTCCTCAAGCGGCTTCATCCAGAAAAGGGCGAACCACAGCTTCTCTTCCAAAGCAGGCTTGAACGGCGGAGTGACTTGGATCGAGCGAGCACGAACGCCGTCCATGATTCCCAATGAC
>CANKXQ010000034.1 GCA_947487745.1 Spartobacteria bacterium
GAGGCAGGCGGGTGAGGTTGAGAAACGCTTGTTGAGTTCCACGAGCATCTCCTGGCGTTTCTTGCCCTCGGCTTGTTTGTAGGCCGAGTAGAGTTCCAGAAGCGTGTAGGAACTGAGGCGGCGGTTGCTTTGGAATTCCTCAAAAAACTTGTCGAGGGCGAGCGGGAACACGCCCTCCTTCATCACGATACCTTGGTGGATTTTTGAAAAGTCCTCGCTGGCTTTCGCATCGCGCTGTTCGAATCGCGCATCGAACAGTTTGAAGAGCAGGCGCGAGTTGGCCGTGTCGGGAGTAAGTGCCCCTTCCTTGGCAAAAATCATTTTGGACACGCGCGAGTCCTCATTGAGTTCGAAAACCAGAATGTTCCGGAGTTGGTCGCCATCTTTTCCGCCCACATAAACGCGGCGGTCGGGAAAGGCGTCCACCACCTCGTCGGCCCGGAAAAGCGCGGAGGGGTTGCTTGTGGCCATATCCACCACGGCGCGCGTCATCGCCTGCTCGGCGCGGGGAGCGACCTCGATATTGATCCAGAAACACAATAGGGTCAGAGCGACGGAGATCACAAAAACCGGGGCGCTTACGCGGGGAATGCTCACGCCATTGGATTTGAGCGCGATCAATTCGCTGTCGGCGGACATGCGGCCGAATACCAAAAGAATCGCCGTGAGAAATCCCCATGGGATCGTAAAGGTGAGGGAAAATGGCAGCACCAACGCCATGAAGCCGAGGACGGTCAGGATCGGCACATCCGGGTTGTTCACGAGGATGTTCAGCAATTCGCGGAAGATATTTCCGAGAACCAAGACCAAGCTGAGGATCAAGACGCCAAGTCCCGCCGTGACAAGGATGCCGGTGGCGACATGGCGATCGATGATTTTCATCAGGCGGCGGTCGGACTCTTACTCCTGGAAGATACCCATCTTGCGGAATTTGTCGTAGCGTGCACGGAGGAGTTTATCGACCGGGGTTTTGAGTAGCGTCTGGAGTTCTTTGGAGATGGCGGATTTGAGGTTTTCAGCCGCCTGCTCGGGATTGCAATGCGCGCCGCCGGCGGGCTCGGGAATGACTCCGTCGACAAGGCCCATTTGGAGCAGGTCGGGCGAGCTGAGCTTGAGAGCCTCGGCCGCTTCGGGAGCGTGCTTGCGGTGTTTCCAGAGGATGGCAGCGCAGCCTTCGGGGCTGATCACGGAGTAGTAGGCATTCTCAAGAATGAGGACACGGTCGGCGACTCCGATGCCGAGAGCCCCGCCTGAACCACCCTCGCCGATCACGATGGAGACGACGGGTGTGCGGAGAGTCATCATGTCGCGAATGTTCACGGCGATCGCCTCGGCGATGTGACGCTCCTCGGCCCCCACGCCAGGATAGGCGCCGGGAGTGTCGATGAGGGCCACGACGGGAAGGCCAAATTTCTCCGCGAGCCGCATGAGACGAAGGGCTTTGCGGTAGCCTTCGGGGTGCGGGCTGCCGAAGTTACGATGCAGATTTTCCTTCATATCGCGCCCCTTCTGCTGGCCGATCACTACGCAGCGGACGCCATCAATCGAAGCCAGACCGCCGGGCATGGAGGCATCGTCGCCGAAGAGGCGGTCGCCCTTGAGTTCAACAAAGTCGGTGAACGCCATCCGCACATAATCCAAAAAGAACGGGCGGGCGATGTGGCGCGAAATCTGAACGCGCTGCCAGGCGCTGAGGTTGCCGTAAATCTGGCCACGCATGGATTCCAACTTATCCTGCATACCGCGAATCTCACCGCCGAGGTCGATATTCCTGTCTTCGGACTGCTTTTTCAGCTCCTCAATCTTTTGTTCCAGTTCGACGAGGGGTTTTTCAAAATCCAGGGTCTGTTTGTTCATGGGCGCGTTATTTGATGCTGACGGGTGTGCCGGATTTCACGAGGGCGTAGATTTCGTCGAAATCCGAGGGGCTAAGAACGATGCCGGACGGAACCGGTGGCGTTGATCCATCCGCTGGCGGAGCAGGCGGGGTGCGGAGCACAACATTACCGGGGTTGATGAGAACCGTGCGTTCCGCTTCGGCGTAGTCTTTCGCGCCGAAGGCCACGCGCACCTCGCCTTTGCGGGCGATGCGGTCGATGACTTTCGCCTCGAGTTCACCTTTGGAGGCCTGACCAGCAAGGGTCATGGAAACGGCGGGATACTCCTTGAAAAATAGGCCCGCATTCATGAGGGACAAGGTCGAATTGGCGCGGTCGATCACGAGCGCGGTGTCCACCACGGGAATGAGTAATTGCTGGCCGATCTGAAGATTTATAGAGGTCATTCCATTCGCCCAGTAGATCAACTCGGAGTTCGTTTTGAACTGCGACTTGATGCGGTCCAGTGAGTCACCTTTTTTTACCGTGTAGAGGGTGTTTGAGGGCGTCGCGGAGGGATCGCGGAACAGCGCGAGATTGATGCGGCCTAGGGCGGTGCGGGCCTCGGCTGTTTTGGGAGAGTCGGGGTAGGTGCCCAGGTGGTTTGCGATGGCATCGCGCGCCTCGACAGTGTTCTGCGCGAGCACCGGCTTGAGCGAATCGAAGGCGGCCAAGGCGGGATGGGGAGTCGGTGCTGGAGTCGGTGTCGGGACGGCTGCTTGCTCGACGATATCGAGTTTTTTCTCTTTGTAGTAGAGTTCGTAAATGAAGTATCCGCTGCCGCCGAGAATGCCGGCGACGAGAAATAAAATCGTGAGTGCTTTGATGAACATGATTCGTCGGGAGATGCTATCCGCTGCGCTCTGGAAATGAAAACCCCGAAATCAGGCGAGGCCGCGGCGTTTCCATTCCGCGACATTTTCGCCTGCCGAGCGCTGGATCATTTCCATGGAGAACTTGAGCAGGCACACTTCCCAGACATCGTCCACACCTGCGATGAGGGCCCGGAAGGGATCATCGCCTTTTTTCATCTCCTCTTCCATACGGGCGATCGCGTCGTCGAATGGCTCGCGAACGAGTTTCTCGGAGAGGTCGGTTTTGCGGAATTGAAAACCATACCGCAGAACTCGGGCGGCCGAGGGGTTCGCCTCCAGCCAGTCCGCGAAGTCCCTCGCATCCTCGCCAAAGCCTTCGAGCAGGACCTTGCTGAAATGCGTGGGTGAAAGAATGCGTGGGCGCTCGGCTTCGATCGTGCCGGACCGGATGCGCACTGTCTCAACCTCGTCGAGCGGCTCGGTGACAAGAGAGAAATGGAACCGCGTGGTGCCGAAGGTCTCGATGGCGCTTTGTGGCGTCACGACCACCCGCGTGTTCTCCATCGCATATTGAAAATCATGGTCCTTGAACATCGGGTAAAATTACTTCGCCGGGCGGGATGTTCAATCAATTAGCGGAAGGCGCCGGACGAACGATGACCTCCACATCGACTTTCGCAGGCGGCAGCGTGAATCGCAGGACAAGCAGGGAGATATAAAGAAACACCACGGCGGCGGCGAGCCATGGGAGCGGCGAGGAGGCGCGGTCGGTGGAAATCATGGGAGTTTCAAAGCGCCGATGGCTTGCATGACGCGGTTGCTGAGCAGTTGGTATGTCTCGCGGGAGGTATCCGAGATTTCCTCTTCACTAAAATAGATCGGCTCGCCGATGACCACGGTAATCCGGGAAAGTTGGAAGCGGTGTGCATTTTTCGGAAACGCCTCGTAGGCGCCGAAGATCCGCATGGGCAGCACCGGCGCAGCGGTTTTTGCTATCACCAGTCCGATGCCCGCACGGGCTGGCTGGAGGTGTCCATCGACCGAGCGTGTGCCCTCGGGAAAGAGGAGCACGGCATTTCCCTCCTTCACTTTCTTGATGACCTCGCGCAGAGCGGACATGTCGTTCCCGTCGCGCTCCACCGGGATCACATTCATCGCGGGGAAAAGAGGACCGAAGAAAGGCCATTTCAGAAGAGTTTTGCGCGCGAGATAATAAACTCCCCGCCTGCTGCAAATGCCCGCCAGCGGCGGATCAAAGAAACTGGAGTGGTTCACCGCGATAAGGAGCGGGCCAGACTCGACCATCCGCTCCGGATGAATGACACGCATGGAAAAAATCATGCGGGCGAGGAGCTTCGCCAAGTTGTAAAAGATGTTATAGACGATCGTCATGCCGGACGGATTCCGGATTTTGAGAGAATTTCCGCCACTTTGTCCACCACGCCTTCGAGTGTGAGGTGCGAGGTGTCGATGACATGTGCGCCGGGTGCGATTTTGAGCGGAGCGTTGGCCCGGCTGGAGTCCAGTTTGTCACGTTTCTCGATGCTGTCGTTCAGTCCCTGCGCGGCCCTCCGCTGGCGGCGGACCTCGGGCGAGGCGTCGAGATAGAATTTGTGGGGCGTGTCCGGGAAGACTACAGAACCGATATCGCGACCTTCGCTCACGATCGGGCGTTTCTCTGCAAGCGTTCGGAGTTGTGTATTGACGAGGCTCCTCACAGAGGGAATGGCGGCGACGGGAGAAACATTCTGGTTCACCTCAATCGTCTGGAGCTCCAGATCGGGCATTTCGGAATTGATGCGAATGAATGATTCACCCGCTTCCGTGAATCCGGAATCCACCGACATGCGGTGCACGGCCGCTTCGATGCTTTCCGGATGGGAGGGATCGATCTGCTGCCGGAGAATTTCCCAGGTCACGGCGCGATACATGGCGCCGGAATTCACGTGCGCGAAGCTGAGACGCCGCGCAAGCCGGGTGGCGACGCTGCTTTTTCCCGAGGCGGCGGGACCATCGATGGCGATGACGGTCATGATGCGGGAGTTCTCACGGCGGATGTGCCGCTGCCTTTCAGGCCGGACAGAACCTCGGTGCGATTTTTAATGCGACCGCCTTTTTGAATATGCAAGAGAGCCTCCGCAAAGCCGGGGTAGGAGGTGTTCACGCACGCAGTGTCTTCGATAATTGTTTCGCCCTCCGCAAAAAGTCCGGCAACCGCGAAGGCCATGGCAATGCGGTGGTCATGGTGGCAAGGCAGGCGCGCGCCTTTGATCGGACTGCCTCCCGTGATTGCCATGCCGTCGGGAAATTCCTCCACCTGCACACCCATCGCGCGCAGATTCGCAGCGACAGCAGCAATGCGGTCGGTCTCCTTCACACGCAATTCGGAGGCGTCGCGGATCACAGTCGTGCCCTGCGCCAGCGCGGCTGCCACGGCGAGAATGGGAATTTCATCAATGACATTCGGGATTTCCGCTCCCGCGATCGTCGTGGCGCGGAGAGTCGTGCCCTTGATGTCGATATTGCCAACCGGCTCGCCGCTGAGGGAGGTTTCGATGACCTCGCGGATGCGCGCGCCCATGCGAACGAGGACATCAATGATGCCCGTGCGGGTGGGATTCAGGCCGACATCCTTCACCAAAAGTCGAGAGCCCGGTTGTGCGGCGGAGGCGACCAGCCAGAAGGCGGCGCTGGAGATGTCTCCGGGAACCGTGAAATCCATCGACTCCGGAACTTGGCCGCCCTCCACGGTCGTGCGGATTTCGACGAGGCGGCGGTCCTTGGGAGAGTTTTTATTTTCCCAAACCTCCTCGCGTTTCGATTTGATGAGAAAATAATCGAACATTTTCTCGGTATGGTCGCGCGAGCGGACATTCTCGATCACTGTGGTGGAGCCTTTGGCAAAGAGGCCGGCGAGGAGAATCGCGCTTTTGACCTGCGCGCTGGCGACCGGAGTGCGGTAGGTGATGCCTTCCAGATTGCCATGGCCCTCGACCACAAGCGGCGGGCAGCATTTTTCGCCCTCCGCGTGGAGATTCGCCCCCATGAGGCGCAGTGGATCGATGACGCGTTGCATCGGGCGCTTCGACAGGGATGGGTCGCCGGTGAGGCGGGAGGTGAAACTCTGCGCGGCGAGGATGCCCGACATGAGCCGCATCGTGGTGCCCGAGTTGCCGCAGTCGATATCGCCGAACGGCTTGGTGAAACGACCGGACACACCTTCCACGATGAGTGTTCCAGGCTCAGGGGCTTCGATGAAAACTCCGAGCTGACGCATGGCGGCGGCAGTGCTGCGACAATCTTCGCCCTCAAGGAAATTGCGAATCACGCAAGTGCCGTTCGAGAGGGCAGCGAGCATGACAGCGCGGTGGGAGATGCTTTTGTCGGGCGGAACCGCGATTTCGGTGTCGATGAGTGCCGCGCGGCGGGATGAGAGAGAGTAAGTGTCCTTGTTTGCCTTCATGTGGCTTGTGGCTGGCTGGCCCGGAGAGTCCGGGCATCTGCAAGAAACGCCTCCACGGCGCTCCGGTTGCCGCTTTCGAGGCCGAGTTTCAGCGTCTTGAGCGCGGTTTGCAAGTCATGGATTCCGTTTAAAACCTCGGCACTGTTATCGAGGAAAATTTCCGCCCAGAGTCCTTCGGCCCCCCCAGCGATGCGGGTCGAGTCTCGATAGCCCCCGCCGGCAAGACGGACAAGCGAGGGGTCCGCTCCCAGCGCGGCGTGAACGAGGGCAGCGGCGGCGGCGTGGGGAAGGTGGCTGATGCGTGCCATGGCACGGTCGTGGGCCTCGGGAGACATTTCCTGAAGCGTGCAGCCCGCCGTAGTCCACAACTCAGCAGCCAAATTTCTCGCCGATGGATCGGTGAGCGGCGTGGGAGTGAGAATACAAACCGCGCCGTCATATAAAGTCTCGCGGCCCGCGCGGATGCCGCTCTGTTCAGAGCCCGCCATGGGATGCGCCCCGATGAAACGTCCACCGAAAACCTCCTGAAGCCGTGTAACGATTTTGCCTTTCACGCTGCCGGCATCGGTCACAACAGCATGCTGAGGCAGATGATTTCTGAGTTCTGGGCCGATGGATTCGATCGCGTGCGGCGAGAGACACAGGACGGCAATGTCGGAATCCGCAACAGCTGCGGCTAGGTCATGCGAAACGCGGCAGTCGGGAAGGAGCGAAGCCGCCTCGAGCGCAGCCTCCTCGCGACGCGCCCAGATGGAAATATCCCGAAATGGACCCGACCTGCGCAACGCCATCGCGAGCGAGCCGCCGATGAGGCCAGGTCCAAGGATGGTGACGCGCCGGTTCAGGGCACCAGAAAAATCTTGCCCGAGTAGGGGCATTTCACCTCGGTGCCGGGAGGGAATCCGCGCACATCCACATAGCCAGCATAAGGAGAGTGGGGACTCGTGACGAATCCGGGTTTCCCGGGAACTGGCGTTCCGTAGGAGAGGTCGCGCGAGGCGACAGGCTCGGGAGGAGGAGTTGGCGTGGGAGCGGGAGTCGGTGTGGCATTCGGGTCCACCTCCGGCGGCATCTCAGTGTAACCTTCCGGCGTGGGCGTTGGCGTGATGAATTGAGTGGAGGCAGTGCCTGTGCCTTGGTAGCCAAAGCGGCCTGTTCCGGTTTTGCGAACTGGTCGTTGCGATTCACATGCTGCCAGAACCAACACGGCCAAGGCGGAGCCAAGCACGATTACGGAAGATTTTTTCATATATGGGATCTCGGTTAACAAGCCATGGCAGGCGCTCAGTTTCAATCCAAATCTCGCGGCTGCATTTTAAAGAAGTTTGGGCAATGCCTATGCGTATGATTTTTCGCTGTTGAATCCCATGAATGCGGTGGCCGCTTTTTATTAAGATATGCCCATGATGGATGACTCCTAAAATGGCGGTATTTTTTCTTTTAATAAATCCCTTGCCCCGCACGAGTGTCTGCGCTACTTATCTCGCCCCTTTCACCAAATTAAACGTCCATGGCTCAAAAATCCAAAAAACCTGCCAAGGCAAAGCCTGTTGTAAAAAAGTCGGCTCCTGCAAAGAAGCCTGTCGCCAAGGCCAAGCCGCAAGCCAAGGTCAAGCCTGCTTCCAAAAAGCCAGCTCCTGTCAAAAAGACCGCTCCCATTTCCAAAAAGCCAGCTCCTAAAAAAGCTGTAGCCGTTGCGAAAAAAGCCGCGCCGGTGAAGAAATCTGCTCCAGCGAAAAAAGCGGTTCCTACCAAGAAGGCCGCTCCTGCCAAGAAATCTGCTCCTGCGAAGAAATCTGCTCCCGTCAAAAAAGCCGCTCCATTTAAAAAGGCGGCCCCTGTCAAAAAAGCAGCACCTGTTAAAAAAGCCGCGCCGGTGAAGTCACAGAAAATGCCTGTGGTCGTGATCAAGAAAGGCAAAGAGCCCGTCAAAGTCACCGGCTGGGTTGCCAAGCAACGCGATCGCCTGCTCCAACTCAAGGACACCCTTCTTGATTCAATGAGCGGGGTAGGTCGTGACTCTCTCCGCAACCGCGCCGAGGGCGGCGAAGCCTCCGCATTCGGCATGCACACAGCAGATGCCGGCAGCGATGCCTATGACCGCGATTTCGCGCTCAGCCTCCTCTCACAAGAACGCGATTCCCTTTTCGAGATTGATGCCGCATTGAAAAAAATCAACGACGGTAATTACGGCTTCTGCGAGATTTCCGGCAAGCCGATTCCCCACAACCGCCTCGAAGCACTTCCATTCGCCCGTTACACCGTCGAGTGCCAGGCCGAGCTGGAGAAAACCAACCGCCTCACGCGCGTTCGTCAACCCGTCACCTCCCTCTTCGGGCTGGGTGAGGAAGGCGAGAGCGAGAGCGAGGAAGAAGATACCACCACCGACACCAAAGACTAAATTTATGCCACAGGAAAACATCACCCTCGAATGCACCGAGGCCAAAGCCGAGGGGAAACCCGCCTCGCGCTACATCACCACACGCAACAAAAAGAGCCCACGCACACCGAACCGGCTCGAAAAGAAAAAGTTCAACCCCAATCTGAACCGCCATACACTCCACCGCGAAATCAAATAAAACGCCATGCAGCCTAAAACACCACAACGCCGCTCGAACTTCCGCCGCGCCAACCGTCCTATGCCACGCCGTCGCGTGGATCTCAACATCGAGGCGATCGATTACAAAAACCCCGATCTTCTCAAGCGCTTCGTCACCGAGAGCGGCAAAATCCTGCCACGCCGCGTGACCGGCATGTCCGCCAGCCTTCACCGCAAAATCACCCGTGAGGTCAAGCGCGCCCGCGCCGCCCTCCTCATGAAGTAATTTCCCCTGCCGAAACCGCCCGGTTGCCACGCCCAGCGTTCAACCGGGCTTTTTTGGAATTATTCATAACCTCCGTCTTGAATTTTCGCTGAAATCATACAATCTCTCGTCATGAAAAAATTTCTTCCACTCGTCGCACTGGCCGCTGTCGTCTCTCTCTCTGCCTGTAACAAAAAGAAATCCGATCAGTTTGCCGGCGTTGACGGCGACTTTGTGACCAGCACGCCGCTCTCCGAGCGATTCGAAGGCGGAGCGAACTTCTTTAGCGACAGCGTGACGAAAGGCCAATTCTCGCCTGTTCGTTTTGGCTACGACAGCTACGCCGTGGAGCCAGCTGAAACTTCCAAAGTGCAGCAAGTCGCCACCGCGATGAAGGATTCCTCCCAGCGCCTCATCATCGCCGGCTTCACCGACGAGCGTGGCACTCATGAATATAACCGAGGCCTCGGCGAACGCCGCGCCCAAGCGGTTCGCCAAGCTTTGATCGACGCCGGCATCAGCGCCGACCGGATTCAGACCGTGAGCTTCGGCAGTGAAATGCCAGCCGATCCCGCCAGCAACGAACAGGCATGGGCATTAAACCGCCGCGCCGAATTTGGCGTCGTCAAATAAAGCCAACACGCCACATAATTTCCCCCACGCAAAAGACCGGCCTGATTCTCTGGCCGGTTTTTTCTTTTGTGCCGACTACACCTCGGGAGGAGCCCCTTCGTCTGGAGGAAAAGCGACCCTCGCATAGGTATCCTTGATCGCAATCGAACATCCGACCAATGGGAACTCGACGATATCATCTTCCTTGAAAGCGACGCGGTAGCCCCACTCCGAGCCATTTCCACGCAGGAACTGCTCCACACGATATTGGTCCTGTGGAATGAGCACATATTCCTTGAGGGAATCCAGCTTGCGGTAGAGATCAAATTTTATGCCACGGTCGTAGCGCTCCGTCCCCGGAGACAGCACCTCAATGATGAGCGTTGGGTTCAGCAAGACAACGGCCTGCTCG
>CANKXQ010000035.1 GCA_947487745.1 Spartobacteria bacterium
CAGCGGATGCTGCTGCAACGGCTCTTGGAAAACGCGGTGAAGCATGGAGTGGATGATAGCTTTGGCAGGGTGGAACTCAATGCGCGCATGGAAGCCGGGGACCTTGTTGTGTGCGTCCGAAACACCGCACCACCAAATTCTGACCCCTCCGTCTGGAAAGACAATGTCGGTCTGGCGAGCGTGCGCGCACGGATCGCAGACGCCTGCCCAGAAGGCAGCGGGCTGGAGTTTTCCAAGCCCGCGGAGGGAATGGTGCAGGCTTTGCTGCGGATCAAGCAGACGCAGAAGTGAGCGGACTACGGAAAATTTCAAGCGCGTGACAGCGCATTCGCGCTGACAAAAATATTGCGCTCACGAAAAGCGGGCGGCGACTCTTGAAGCAGAACCATTCTTAACCCATGAGTTTTTGCCGCAAAATGGGGGCGTTGGAGTATTCTACTGGGCGCAAAAATCCAGTCGGGCTTTGGCAAAGCGTAAAGACGACAGAGATGATCGCAAACAGCGGCCAGATAGGCATCCGCAAAACAGCCGTCATCGAGTGCCGCCGAAATATGCTGTGGCTCCTCGGAGAGCTTCTGGAGATCCACATCTGCATAGAAACCATCCAGAAAATCGCGAAGAGCAAAGCTCAAGGAGCCTTCCTGCAAGGCGATTTGAGCTACTTCTGCCAGAGTTGCGATGCGTTCGGCAATCATGGTTCGCTTCCTTCCGACTGCTTCAACGACTCTAAATTTTCGGCAATGAAATAATGCGTTTTGATGTGGATACGCTCCTTCGGAAAAAACCGCTCTACAATCTCCAAAGCCTGCTCCTCACTTTTGATACCAAGCCGACGAAACAGAAACACAACATCTTCCTTGTCCATGGAAGAGTCATCGGAGCGCGCAGCCATGCACTTCATAGCCAAAAGATATTCGGGTGTTGGCCAAACGATGCGGAGATTTTGCAATACTTCCAATTCAGGGATCGAAATCCGTCTTGTCTCCTCGGTCTCGGAAAGAAAGCCCTTCACACCATCATTCAGCCAATCAAGCGGCAATCCCAACCGAGAGGCAACAGCCTCGGCAGCTGTCCGAATTTCGGCTTTGGGCCGGAACACAGCGTCAACATCCCTCGTTGATTGACGGGCATCGAACACAAGCACCATCCCGGCACCACCGTATATGCAGATTTCGCCCGCTATGCCCTGCTTTTCGCATTCCGCGTCGAGCGCAACGAGAGCGTGGATAATTTCGAGTCGGGTCAAATTGTTGCGCATAACCGAGGAGACCTTAAAACCAAGGATGGCACTTGACAAGACAGCCTCCGAAAGAGTGCCTTGGTCGTTTCAATGAAGGTTCTGATACTCGACGACGAACCGCCTGCGCGGCGGGGCATGGGACAAGTGCTGGCCCAAATCGGTGTGACGGATGTGCGCGATGTCGGGACGATTGAACAGGCCGTGAAGGCGTTGAATGAGGAGCGGCCAGATGTGTTGCTGCTGGATGTCGAGTTGCGTGGAGGGAAGGTGGGGTTCGACCTGCTCGACACCCTGCCTGCGGAGGGAATTCCAGCGATTTTTATCACGGCGCATCCCGACCATGCGCTTCGTGCTTTCGAGGTGCGGGCGGTGGATTATTTGCTGAAACCGGTTGATCCCCGTCGCTTGAAGGAAAGCCTCAAGCGCGTTTCGCAGCCTGCCGAGGAGCGACCTTTCTCAAGCGAAGAGAAGGTGCTTTTTCGAGACGGCAGCAAGAATGTGCTGCTCCGGGTGGGTGATATCCAAGTGCTGGAGGCCTCGGATGCCTACACCCGACTACTGCTTGGAGACGGGCGTGGAGTCACGGTGAACGGCACTCTCAAAAGTGTCCGCGAACGCTTGAACGAAGAGATTTTCTTTCTGGCCAGTCGCAGCCATGCAGTCAATTTGGATCATATCGCGAATGTCGAGGACGCCGACGGGGGCTTCATGATTTTGACCATGGCCAATGGCGTGAAGGTCGAACTCTCGCGAAGGCACAGTTCCGAATTCCGCCGACTCAAGGCGGTCTGAAAACGAACTTTTTTGCAAATTCAACGAACGGTTGATTTCACCGGTTGAATGGTCACGCCTGCCGGACGAATGGCCGGAAAACAAGACCAGCAAAAGCTCAGAAGGCCCCGGCGATTTGCATTCACTCTCTTTTTGAAGGATACAGCGGGCGATGAAAACATTCCCATCCTACCCAACCCGCCACCCTCACTGGATCGATGTCGATCCCGAAACCGAACTCGAAAAAAACAAACTGAAAGCCCGCTTCATCAAGATGGGACTTTCTTTCAAATGGGCCTTCCTGATCGTGCTGGGGTTCCATTTGATCCTGCTCTGCGGCATCTATGCCACAAGCAGCCTTAAGCCCAAAGCCCCCCACCCCACCGCAGCAGCGGAGACGCCAACGGCAACACCCCAAGGACCGAAGTCCGATGCGCTCGCGAGAAACGAATGGCCGCAACCAGACGCAACGCCTGAAGTGAAGGCGCTGCCACCCGCTCCGAAGAAGGTTGCGGCCGCTTCCAAGCCTGCACCTGTTGCTTCCAAGCCAGTCGAGCGCATGCCTTCAAAACCCATCCCCGCCAAAGCGGTTGCGGTAGCCGCCCCAAAAACAACCGCTGCGCCTGCTCCCAAACCAGGCGAAGCCGCGCTCAAGGAGACATTCCTCGCAGCAAAAAACAAAGCGCCTCACACCAAGGCGGATGCCGAGGTGCAGGAAAGAATCCCAGTATCCACGAGCCCTCAACCAATCATTGCCGAAAACATCCCATCGCCGACTCCGGCAAAAGCTGTTGCCGTGACACCGGCCCCGGTGCCGGTCAGCGAATATACGCTGAACAGCGGCGACAATCTTTATGCCGTCTCCCGGCGTCTCCAAGTCTCCTACAGCGAACTCATGGAGGCAAACGGCATCACCGATCCACGCCAACTGCGTATCGGCCAAAAACTCAAAGTGCCTGCACGCGGCAACGATTCCACCTGCGCCCTCTAATGCTCCTAAACCTCGCCGAACGAGACCCAGCCATCCTTCTCTCAAGCCTGTATGAGGCTCTGCGCGAGGATACGGATAAAGTAACGCTCGAATTACTGGGGCCCGGAATGATGATCCACGACACGGCGCTCATGCTTTTCGAGGTCCTCCGCAACCGCCCGCCTCATATTCACATCCACGCCCACTCACACACATGCCTGTCCAACGGGGCCGTGCTGATCTGGCTCGCCGCAGATACGCGAACAATTCGTGCCGATGCATGGATTCAGCTTTGCCCTATTCCCAAAACGCCAAAGCCACGACGCAACCGCCAACACGCAAACTACGCAAGCGGACTTCCCGTGGAGGACGAACAACCAGCCGACACCGACCTTCGCACAGTGATGAGGCACCTCGACGAATGGCTACCCGTCTCCGAGATAGCAGGAATGCGTCTTTTTGAAAAAGACCTCAGGGATCTCGCCCTCATCGAGGACTCCGAAAGCGATCAAAACCTCGCCGCATTGTTCGCTGGAACTGCACATTCTTGAATAGGAAAGAACAAACCATTGGATATTCGAACAGACAGAGCAGAAAGAATGAGTTTTTTTACGCATCCAATTTTTTGTGCAGTCTCCAGTCCCCCCCCTCAAGGGAGTCCTGCAAATTGATTCAGTGCGTTCACCCTTTGGGCTGCATTTGGCGCTCTTCCTCCGCTCCGCTTTGATTCTGTTAATTTTGTCTAAAAAGTCAGCTGCGGCGTGCTGTGATCGGCCCAGATGGGCAACAAATCCGCTTCGTCGGTGAGAGCCAGAACCCGGCAGGCGGGGCAAAGTTTTTTTGATCGGCCAAGATGTTCTTTCGCAAGAGCCAGATTCCCCAAGCTGCATTCAAACCGCGCGAGATGAAAATGCACCAGCGCCGTATCTGGAAAACGATCCGCAGCTTCCAGAAGGAGTTCCCTCGCGCTTTCGATGGATCGCAGCGACAGGGCCAGGTCAATCCACCGATCCACATTGTCGGGGTCAACAATACAAAGCTGCTCTGCAACGAATTCCAACTCGTCAGCATTTCCCGCTGCACGGTGTAGTTCCATCAGCAGCGCGAGACCCTCGACGCTCTGTTTGGTTCGGGTTGAGAGGCGCTCGTATTCCTGCATCGCATCGTCGAGCATTCCGAGTTCCAGATAGCCTTCGGCGGCCAGAAAAGTCATTTGAGAGGGGGAGTCGATCATAGGGGTGTGCCTTTATCATCGGCAGTCTCCCAAACGGCTTTAACGGAATTTTCAGCAAATTTAACCGCCGAAGACACAGAGAGCACAAAGAATGAGTTGGCTGCAATATCATGAGGATTCCAATTTTTTGTGCAATCTCCAACACCATCTGAGGTAGTCCTGATAGTCCTATCATCCTTTCTAAAAATCCCTCTTAGGTTTTCAACCCTCTGGGGGTGCTTTCCCCATGGCATCCCCCTCGCCTGAGTCCGAAGTTTTCGGACAGATGAAAGAACAGAATTCTTCGTCCTCCCGGAACGAGGAATGGCCGGGTGCACGAAAACACCGCACATGGCTTCGCTGGAGTGCTGCCCCCACGCTTGGCCTCGCGGTTGACGGAGGCGTCAGTATTCCTCTTGAAGAAATAGGTATACCAAAAATCAACGCTTCGACTGACGAAAACGCACTCGCTACCCCCATCACCGCTGGAAACTCAATCGGAGAGGGTTTGCAAAACGATACCCCAACACCCTTCTCAGAGCCCCGGCCAACAAGCGCCAGCAGCGGAGAGATACAACGCAAATGGGATATCGATATCAACGTTCCAAACCAAGAGTCCGCCGTTGAAAGCTCGAGAGTCCCCACAGAGGCACAAGGTGCAGCAAAGAGCGAAAATGCCACCCCTGATCAAGGATCGGATAATACCACTGGGGGTGGATTTGCAGATATCCGGACATCCCCCCAGCAAGCCATGCTTGAGATGCCTCAGGCTTCAGCGGTCGGGCGAATTCCACCCGTTCGCCCCTCACCTACTCCGATCCCCACACCGCCGCCCATACGCGCCCTCAGTGGGATTGGCGTGGGATCCGAGACCGCCGCCTCATGTGCGGTGGTCTCCCCATGGCATTGAGGGCTGATGTCGAAGGTGACCTCGGCATTCTGCCTCTATCCTCAATGGCATCTGCTAAAAAAAAGAAACCGGATGGCAGCACCCGCCGCCATCCGGCTCCCACCTACCCATGAAAACAAATCACACCGGGGACTCGACCTTGGATCGCTCTTTTTTGTTCAAAGCCCTGCGAAGTTTGTTGAGGGCGATGTTTTGAACTTGGCGGATGCGCTCGCGGGTGACGCCGAATTTTTCACCGACTTCCTCGAGTGTCTTGAGCTTCTGGCCATCGAGGCCGAAACGCGAGTTGATGATGCGGCGCTCTCTTTCGTCGAGCACATCCAAGAGATCTCCGACCTCGTCACGGAGGTCTTTGTCGCGAAGGGCCTCGTAGGGATCCATCGCGTCCTCGTCGCCGATGATGTCGCCGAGTGCTGTGGAATCCTCGTCATTGATCGGTTGATCGAGCGATGTGGGGCGGATCGCGGCGCTTTTGAGGGCGGCGACCTTCGACGCGCCCATACCGACTTCCTCGGCGAGTTCTTCGTCGGTGGGTTCGCGGCCGAGTTCCTCGGTCATCTGATTGGAAACGCGGCGGAGCTTGGCGATCTTGTCCACCAGATGGACTGGCAGACGGATCGTTTTGCTCTGGTTTGCGAGGGCGCGCTTGATCGATTGCTTGATCCACCAAGCCGCATAGGTGCTGAGTTTACCGCCTTTTTTAGGGTCAAAGCGCTCCACGGCCTTCATGAGACCGATATTGCCCTCGGAGATGAGATCGAGGAGCGGGAGGCCAAAATTGCTGTAGTCTCGGGCGATTTTCACCACGAGGCGGAGGTTCGAGCGGATCATGATGGCCCGCGCCTCCTTGTCGCCGCGTTTGATGCGGCGGGCGAGTTTGATTTCTTCTTGAACCGTGATGAGGGGATACTCGCCGATTTCGCGCAAGTAGAGTTGAAAGCCGTTGTCGTTGTCTTCGAATGCCATGTTTTTGTTTTTGTGAAGTTACGAGTTGAAATTTATTAAGGATGGATCGGACATTGTTTAGGCGACGCGATACACCGAATATTGAGACCACTGGCTTTCGAATTCGTTCAAAAATTTTCCGCACCACTGGACTTCGCGCAATAACTGTGGGATGACTCCTTTCGTGACTGCTCCAACAGCATCAGCAAAAAATTCCGGGATTTTAGGGCAAGGGGTTGGCCACCGCCTCCAAGGCATGGCTCTGGGTCTTTGGACTGCTGGAATCTTGGCATTTCTTTACTTGCCAATCGCCTTGCTCGTCGTCTTTTCATTCAACTCCTCGCGACTGAATATCCAATGGGAAGGATTTTCCATGCAGTGGTATGCCGCATTGTTCTCCAACAAGGTTTTGATCACGGCATTTCAGAACAGCCTGCTCGTGGCCTCAGTAACGACCGTGCTTTCGACTATCCTCGGCACGCTGGGCGCGTGGATGCTCCACCGCTACCGCTTTCCCTTTCAAAGCGCTCTGGGCTTACTGATTTTTGTCCCGATCGTGATGCCTGAAGTCCTCATGGGCGTTAGCTTATTAGTTCTTTTCGTTCAGTTTCTAAGTATTCCACTCGGATTCACGACGCTTGTGATAGCGCATACTACATTTTGTTTTCCCTTCGTGTTGGTGGGAGTCCAAGCCCGACTTCAGGGACTCGATCCCTCGCTGGAGGAGGCTGCGATGGATCTTGGAGCCACGCCGTTTCAAGCCTTCTGGAAAGTCATCCTGCCATTTCTCATGCCGGCGATTGTCGCAGGCGCAATGATGTCCTTTACGCTGTCGCTGGATGAATACATAGTCAGCGTTTTCACCTCGGGCTCACAATCCCAGACGCTGCCTCTGAAGGTGTATGGCATGGCCAAGGTTGGCCTGAACCCGCAATTAAATGCCTTGAGCGCTATTTTTATAGCGGCAACATTTGCGTTTGCCATGAGTGCTCATTTTTTGGGAAGAAAAAGATAGTCATGAAAAAAATCAACCGTCTCCTCCTCACTTTGTTTGCCTTGGGCTTGGCCGTCTCCGCAACCGCCGCGCCGACTAAACACCTGAATATCTACTGCTGGTCGGAATACATCCCCCAACCGATTGTCGATCAATTCTCGAAAGAGACTGGCGTGAAGGTCACCGTGGAAAACTACGCGTCGAACGAGGAGATGCTCTCCAAACTGGCTGCGGGTGGAGGTGAATACGATATAATCCAACCCAGCGAATATGTGATCGAAGCGCTGGTGAAAGAAAAAGTCCTCCATTCGCTGGACCGCTCAAAAATTCCCAACCTGAAAAACATCGATCCGCAATTCCTGAATCAAGCCTTTGATCCCGGCAACAAATTCAGCGTCCCCTTCATGGCTGGAACTGTCGGAATCATCGTGAATACCGACCTCATCAAAGACGACATCCGGGGCTACGCCGATGTGTTCAAGCCGGAGAACAAGGGAAAAATTGTCGTGCTGGACGATGCGCGCGAGATCGTCACTTGGGCCCTTCTGGCCAATGGTCTCAACATCAATCAAATTACGGATAAGAGCCTCAATAAGATCAAACCCACGCTTGAGCAATGGCTCCCGCTGGTGAAAGTCTACGACTCGGACAGTCCGAAGACAGCCCTACTCAATGGCGATGTCGCCATTGGGGTTGTCTGGGGTGGCGAAGGTGCGATTTTGACGAACAAAAACAAGAAGTTCCGCTGGGTGATTCCAAGCGAAGGAACGCACCTTTTCATCGACAGCCTGGCGATTCCGAAAACAGCAAAAAATGTAGAGAACGCCGAAGCATTTATGAATTTCATCCTTCGTCCGGAGATCAGCAAACAAATCTCGGATGAATTCCCGTATCTGAATCCGAACCTCGCCGCCCGTGAACTGATGAGCAAGAAGCAACTCGAGAATCCCGCCAGCTTTCCAGTAGAGGAGGAATTGAAAAAAATGTCCCTCTTCAAGGATATAGGCACAAAGGGATCCGATGTGGAAGAACTCATCACCACGCTCAAGGCGCAATAAGGCGTGCTAGGATTCCTCTCCCCCACGAGCACTCCTAAAGGCTCCACCCATCGTGCGCCGGGGCTCTGGGCTTGGATTGTCCTGTCGCCCTTGTTGATCTGGCTCCTGCTTTTTGTCGTGGCCCCGACTCTCGTGCTCACCGCCGTGAGCTTCGCCGAGAGAGACTCGCTGGGGCGCATCGTCTGGAATTTCAGCGTTCAGAATTACGCCCGCGCCTTTGACTGGGTGTGGGTAAAAATCCTTCTCGACTCGCTCTACTACGCCTTCCTGACCACGCTCATCTGCCTCGCCCTCGGCTATCCGGCGGCCTTTTTCATTGGTAAAGCTCCTGAACGCTGGCGGGGATTTTTGCTCCTCCTGGTCATGGTTCCCTTTTTGACGAGTTTTCTCATCCGCACCTACGCTTGGATAAACATTCTCAGCAAGGAGGGTTTCTTGAATAGCCTGCTTATTTCAGCCGGTGTTTTCAACGAGCCCGTGGCGGTGCTCTACTCTCCTTTCGCGATCGTTCTGGGACTGGTCTATAATTTTTTGCCCTTCATGATTCTTCCCATCTACACGAGCGTTGAGAAACTCGACAACGGCTTGGTCGAAGCCGCACACGACCTTGGGGCCGGACCGCTGAGGGCCTTCTCGCAAGTCATCCTTCCCCTCACCCGCCCGGGCATTGTCGCCGGGTCGATGCTGGTCTTTGTGCCATCAATCGCCATGTTTGCCATCACGACGCTGATGGGTGGCGGGACCAACCCCACCATTGGGGAGGTCATTTTCAAACAATTCACCGCCGGGCGGAATCAACCCTTCGGTGCCGCGCTCGGAACCATCCTGCTCTTCGTCTTCATCCTCGCCTTGTGGCTCGCACGGACTCAGCGGGAGCGTGAGGATTGATGCCGCTGCTGGCTACGGAGCGACTTTTTTTGCGATATACTGGACTACTTTATCCAAGCCTTCCTTGATCTCGGCGCAGATGGGAATGACCTTGAGTTTCGGGAAGCGGGTCTTGAAGGCCTTGAGGTTCTCTTCTGCCTCAGGCAGGTCCATTTTATTGGCAATGATACACGACGGCTTGGCTGTGAGCGTGGGATCGTAGAGGCGCAGTTCCTTGCGGAGCGATTGATAGTCGTCAATCGGGTTTCGTCCTTCGCTGCCAGCCATGTCGAGGACAAAAAAGAGGGATTTGCAGCGAACGATGTGGCGCAGGAACTCGTGACCGAGGCCGCGATTTTCATGGGCACCCTCGATCAAACCGGGGATGTCCGCCATAGTGGAGCGACCGTATTCAGGAAGGTCGATGACACCGACCAAGGGATGCAGCGTGGTGAAAGGATAGGCAGCCGTTTTGGGCTTGGCGGCGGAGAGTTCGCGAAGGAGTGTGGATTTCCCGGCATTCGGATATCCCACCAGGCCGATGTCGGCGATGGTCCGCAGCTCAAATAAAAACCAGCCCTCTTCGCCAGGATAGCCTTTGGTGACCTGACGCGGCACACGATTCGTGGAGGACTTGAAATGCGTGTTGCCCTTTCCGCCATCGCCGCCTTTGCTCAAGATGAATTCCTGCCCCGGCTCGGAGAGATCCGCGATGGGCTCTATTTCCACATCATCGCGCTGGGAC
>CANKXQ010000036.1 GCA_947487745.1 Spartobacteria bacterium
GGCTGTTGCGCCGAGTGAGTTAATGGCTTTTGAAATGAGATCGTCGTGCGAGGTTACAGAACGCTGCGCGGCCTCATAGGCACGCGATACAGCGATGAGGTTCACGAGTTCAGTCATGGGCATGACATTGCTCGATTCGATGGCCCCTTGGGTGATAGACACTTGTTCGAGAGCCTGTGGATTGGCGCCTTCGGGAGCTTCAAAAAAACCACCCTCGACGCGTGTCAATTGATCTGGATCGTCAAAATCGTAGAGATTCAAGCGCCCAAGCACATTCCCGGCTTGGGAAATCGAGCCATCCCTCGCCACGGAGAGTTCGCCTTGCTCGGGATTGACTGTGATTGGACCGCCGTCTGCAAGGACCGGGAGCCCGTGCTTGGTGACGAGGACATTGTCTTGATTGATATGAAACTCGCCATCTCTTGTGTAAAGGTTTTTTCCGTCAACATTTTGCACTTGGAAAAAACCAGGGCCGTCAACCGCGAAATCGGTATTCTTTCCGGTAACCTTCATGTCGCCGGGGGCAAAATTCACACTGGTCGTGCGGGAAGGAATGCCTCCAGAGTGCTTGGCGGCGGTGATTCCATCGGGAGCGTATTCCGTGGTTTTCTTCTCGTCGCTCTCGATGGCGAAATTGGCCTTTTTGAAACCGGCGACATTGGCTGCCGCAAGGTTTTGTGAGATAGTTTGTTGCCACCGCTCGAGAGCTGAAAGCGAGGCAGCGTTGGTGTAAATTCCTTCAACCATAGTGTCATTTACATAGCATCCGCTGTGCCACCCTCTATTCCCGAGTCGCAAGCCTACCTTGAAAAGCAAAGGAGGCAGAATTTGCCGAGTTCAGGCATCCCATAAACCTCTCGACATCCCGTCGGACGGCGCATAGAGGTTCACATATGCTGACGCCCCTCCTGAACGAGATTCTGCAATCTTCGGCAGAAAACAAAGCATCGGATGTGATCCTCCGAGTTGAGACAACGCCGCTTTTTCGCATCAACGGCGAGCTTTTTCCCGTCGATTGCGCGAATCTCTCGGATGAGGACATGAATGCGCTCTGGAAAGGGTGTCGAGCACAACCAAGCGACTTGGACCACGATGCCAGCCTTTCGACCGAGTCCGGAGAGCGTTTCCGCGTGAACCTTCACCGTCAACTCGGACAGCGCGGGGCGGTTTTACGTAGAATCCGCCGCGACATCCCGTTGCTCGAAAATTTGGGGACTCCAGCTGATCTTCTCCTCCAATGGGCAAAATCAAAGTCTGGAATCATCGTCATCGCCGGCCCCACAGGCTCTGGAAAATCAACAACCATGGCGGCCCTCTTGGATTCACTCAACCGCACCGCATCGCGCCACATTGTGACAATTGAGGACCCGGTGGAGTATCTTTTCGAGAGTCGGCTCTCCCATTTCACCCAGCGCGAGGTGGGCATCGACACGCCGACATTTGCTGAAGGGCTACGCCGCTCGTTGCGTCAAAATCCGGATATCATTTTCCTTGGCGAAGTCCGTGACAGGGATTCCGCATCCACCGCGCTGCAGGCTTCCGAGACCGGACATCTCGTTCTGACCACGCTGCACGCGTCGAATGTAAAAGAATCCATCGAGCGAATGGAAAGCCTCTTTGCCATGGAAGAGCGCGGCGGAATTCGAAAAATTTTGTCGTCCCAGCTTTTAGGCGTCCTCTGCCAGCGACTCCCGCCTTCGACCCAAGGTGGCCGCGCTTTGGTTTGCGAGTATTTCACCAACTCGGGATCGGCGCGGAATCTCATCGCCGAGGGCAGAAGCCGCGAAATCCCCGACCTTTTCGCAAAATCCGATCCCCGGCAGGCGAAGGCGTTCTCGACCTCGCTCGCCGAGCTTCTCAAATCCGGCATCCTCTCGGAGGAAACCGCACTGGAATTTTCCGACAATCCCCAAGACTTCGCCAGAAGCCTGCGAGGCATCAGCTCCGCAGCAGAAGCCACACGCCGATGATTCAAAACGCCACTCCCTACGAGCTTGTCGATCTTCTCGCCAAAGCCGTCGCCTCGGGCGCTTCGGATGTCCACTTGAGCGCCGGAGCACCGCCCATGATGCGCTTGCACGGGGCACTTCAACCCATGGGCACGGAACCGCTCACGCTCGATTCCTGCCGCGATCTGGTGTCGGGAATTCTGAACGAAACACAAAAGGCCCGCCTCGAGGAAAAATGGGAACTCGACTTCGCCATTCAAGTCGAGCAGCTCGGGCGCTTCCGGGGAAACGCCCACTACAGCCGTGGCGCGCTGGAAGCCGCATTCCGCCACATTCCGCACAAGATTCCCGAATTGAGCACGCTCGGCCACCGGCATTCAATTCTCGAACTCTGCGCCCTCCAACGCGGCTTGATCCTCGTCACAGGCATCACGGGTTCAGGCAAAAGCACGACCATGGCCTCGATGATTCAACACATCAGCCAACAGCGCAGCGGCATCATTATCACCGTCGAAGATCCCATCGAATATGTTTTCCAAAATGCCACGTCTCTCGTGAAGCAACGCGAGGTCGGCAGCGACACCAAATCCTTCGCCGAGGCTCTCAAAAACGCGCTCCGGCAGGATCCGGATGTCATACTCGTCGGCGAGATGCGCGATCATGAGACAATAAGCTCCGCCATCACGGCAGCGGAAACCGGCCACCTGGTTATTGGAACACTCCACACGATCGACGCCCCGAAAGCGGTAGACCGCATCGTTGATACCTTCCCCGCCGAGCAGCAGCCACAGGTCATCGCGCAGCTTGCGAATTCCCTTTCAGCGGTCATTTCCCAGCGCCTCTTGCCGAAAGAGGACGGAACCGGCCGTGTTCTGGCAACGGAAATTCTGACGGGAAACACAGCCGTTCGCAGTTGCATAAGGGAGCGCCGGTGGGAGCAACTGACCGGCCTCATCGAGATCGGCCGCAAGGACGGAATGCACTCGATCGACGACGATCTCGAGCAATTGTATCTGAGCCGCGCGATTTCGAAGGAGGAGGCCATCAGCCACGCGAGGGATGCGAACCGCATGGAAAACCTCCGTCGCAGCACTCAGAAAAAGAATTTCCTGTTCGGGTGAGGCCCTTCGGCGGGCTTGCATCGTCAAAGTGAAGACGCGACTCTTGGGCATGCGCATTTTTTCGACACTCGTTTGTTTTCTCTTGGCGACCTCCGCATTTGCCCAGCAGGGCGCCGAACCCAAGAAGCGACTTCTTTTCGCAACCGCCACGCCGACTCCCTCACCGACTACAGCGAACTCCGCAGAACCTACCGAGCTGCTCCAACAATTTTTCGAGGCACTGAAGGCCGACAAGCTCGATGAAGCCTATGGGGGACTCGCAAAAAACACACTCATCGGATCCAAAGCCGAGAACCTCGAGCAACTCAAAAAGCGCACCCGCGAAGCGTTGGATAACTTCGGCCCCGTGAAAGGCTATGAAATCGTCGAGACGCTTGAGATCGGCAACGCGCTCTTCCGCCAAACCTGTATTTCCTTGAACGAGGACCTGCCACTGCGCTGGCGTTTTTATTTCTACCGTTCGGAGAGCAAATGGAAACTCGTGGACCTGCGCGTGGATGACGGCATCGTCGAACTCTTCGAGGAAGTCGCGCGCAACCGCAGAAAGTAAGCCTGCCGCGCTCCGGCGGATGCCATTTTGAAAAGGCCGCTCCAGTTTTCCAAACGCATCCTCCGCCCTCTCGCGGCGCTCTTTATCTTTCTTCTTCTGGCAGCATGCGGCGGGCTCTTCCTCCTCTCCCGCAACCTCGCACCGGTCGCGCGTTGGACGTTTGAAAAAAACCTGCCTGATTCGAAGATCGATGTGCAGGACGTCCAAATGACGGGGCCCGGCGAGATCACATTCACAAACTTTGTCATCAACGACCCGCAGACCGGCAAAGAACTCGCCCGACTGGAACGCGGCCGCATCGTTTTTTCGCTGGATGATGTAGCCGCTGGGCGCATCGGCGAAATATACCTCGAAAACCCTGTCGTGCGGATTTTGCCAGGATGGTCAGGCATCCTTCCTCCCATCCCCGGAAAGTCCGGGGGATCCGCACTTCGCATCCGCCGCATCGTTTGCGAATTCGGAGAGCTCGTCTATGAAGGCGAAAAAGATGGTAAGCCGAACGTTCGTGCGAATTTTTGTTTCGACTGGAAGAATTTCAACCAAGAGTCAACAGAGCCTCTGGAACTCAAACTGTGGGATGCACAGGCGACCGCCCCGGGATACTCTGAGCCCTTTCTCATTCTTGATTTGGTGCGACTCGTGGGCGCCCCCGCCGAAATGGTCAAAAATTTCGAACTCCGCAATCTCGATATCAAAGGCGGGTCGCTCGCAGCAGGGCAGGCCCTTGAGCAAATCGCGCACATGCCAGCGCAAGCGCCAATCGGCCCGGCATTCACTTGGAAAATCGGAGCCGTGGACATTCACGGTGTCAAAGCAACCATCGGCAACAACCCCTGGCGCTCAGCCACGGATGCCGCATTCACGATCAATACAACCTTGCGCAATCTGACTCCCGCAGAGCTCACAAACACGCTCGGAGCCACCAGACAGGAATTGGAAATCAGCGATCTTGTGATCCCCTCCCCCAATGACCCGTTCACCCGCGTCATGTCACTGCGCAGCGTGTTTCTGAAGTTCACTCTCGCTGGAATTCTTTCGAAGGAATTGGAGGACGTCACAGTGCTGCATCCTGTGATTTACATCGGAGAAGATCTGTTCGCCTACATGGAGGCCGCTAAGAAACGAATGGCTGGAGGCTCTGACACACCCGCTCCGGGCTGGCGCATCGGAAGGTTTGATGTGAAATTCGGCAGCGTGGTCATCGGCAGCGGCGGACGGACAGAATACGGTCTGCCGCTGAACTTCCGAACGACGGCGGAGAATGTTTCCCTCGACGATCTGGCCTCGCTCACCTTGCGCGGAAACTTGGAAATACCGGCACAGGAATACGGATTCCCCGCCTACCAGATCGAAATTTCCACCGACCCCGGCAGCCTCCAGTTTTCGTATCCACCGGAGAAGGCGATGAGCAACGTCGTCGGCACCGTGCGCATCAAAAATCTCCGCTGGCGCCAGTTTCGAGGCGGCGACTCGTGGATCACAGCCACATTCGATCGAGAAGGCATCAACGGCTCATTCGGGGGGAAGATGTATGGAGGAACAATCGCCGGCGGCTTCAGCTTTTTCTTTGATGACAAGTCACCCTGGATCGGTTGGCTAAGCGGCACCCGCGTGGACCTCGAAAAGCTCACCGATATCATGGCCCCGCACAATTTCCGCATGACCGGCCCAGTCGATTTCACAGGGCAGGTCAATGCCGAGTCAAAAGACATCCGCCGCCTGAAGGGACGCATCGAAACAAAAAAACCTGGTCGCATGGAAATCGGCAAGATCGACGGCCTGCTCGCCCGCATTCCATCCACTTGGTCACATCTCAAACGCGACAGTCTGCGAGTCGCACTCGAAGCCATAAGAGACTTCGACTACGAAAAAGGTGCCGGGGATTTCTGGTTCACCGATGGGCAGGGCATCTTTGACTTGGAGTTGCAAGGCCCACTCGGTTCCCGCACATTCCAAACCGTGCTCCACTCCGGCAAATCCAGCACAGGAGCCTGGAGCCAAACCACACCACGATGAAGAATCTTACCTTGGCCACCACCGCGACCGCTCTTTTCTTGACTGCCTGCGCCGGACCCACGGTCAATCTCTCAACACCGCAACCGATCAAGGTCGATATCGCGATGCGGTTGGATGTTTACCAGCACGCCAAAGAAGCATCCAAAAAATCCACATCCTCCGTTGCCACGAGCACAGACCCCGTCGAGGCCAGGCGCAATCGCATGGCGGATATCCAGACATTTAAAAACTCGCGCCTCGTAGGCGAAGGCCGCGACGCCCTGCTCGCCATCCGCGTGGAAACGCCCGGCGATTACGGCGACTTCATCCGCAAGACGGTGGATGCCGAAAACGCCGATCGCATGGCGCTCATGAAATCCGACGCCGAAAAGCAGAAGACCTCACTCCCGCAAATCCAGACCAAGCAAGCATCCCTCGCCGCGAAGCTAGCATTCAAAGGCGAGTGGATCGAAGTCGTCAAAGACGATGGCTCGGCCGAGTGGATTCAGAAGGAGGAGTGAGCCAACTGTCGCGTCTCAGCACCCGATTCTGATTTTTCCAAAGAATGCGATTGCATTCCGGAACATCTCCCTCCAATCTACACGACCATTTTCCAATTTATGAGCCAGCATCCAAGTCTCAAAGGTAAGAGCAGCATCTCCGCCCGCCGCAGTGTCCTGAAACGTTTCGAACGCGTGGAACTCCTCCGCAAACGCGGCCAGTTCAAAGACGGCCAACGCGTCATCGGTCTTCCTAAAACCAAACCAGAGGATTAATTCCTCGCACACAATGCGGCTAAACCGTTTTTTGGCCGCTGCCGGTCTGGGCTCCAGACGGTCGTGCGATCAACTCATCTCTTCGGGTGCGGTTGTGATCAATGGCACGCGAATGGAAAATCTCGCCACGCAGGTCAAAGGGGATGACGATGTGCGAGTCAATGGCCGCCGAATTCATGCCGCTACACCGGTCACCCTCCTCCTCTACAAACCTCGAGGCTTTGTTGTGACGCGCTCGGATGAGCGTGGCCGTCGCACGGTTTACGATCTGGTGCCACCGGAATACTCGACACTTTTCCATGTCGGTCGTCTCGACAAGGAGAGCGAGGGGCTTCTTCTGATGACCAATGACGGCACCCTCGCGCAGCGCCTCACGCACCCGAGTCACACGATCGAGAAGGAATACGAAGTCACACTCGACAAAACTTTCGACCCTGCACACCACGAAAAACTCCTCAAGGGATTCCATATCGAAGGTGGCCGCGCCAAATTCGAACGCCTGCGGATTCTCGCTCCCAAGGTCATTCAAGTCACCCTCCGCCAAGGCCTGAAGCGCCAGATCCGCCTCATGCTTTACGGAATGGGCTATGAGGTGGAACGCCTCCGCCGCACGCGGATTGGAGGCCTCACCGACTACCGCCTGCCGCCCGGAGCCTGCCGCAGGCTCACCGAAAAAGAGTCCGCACTGCTCGTGGCAAAAGCCGCCACAAAATCCCCTCGCCCCAAGCCAGCCGTTCATGAGCGTCCGAAGCCAGCCCGCCGGGGATGAAGCCCTCATGCGCGCGGCACTCGCCGAGGCGCGCAAAGCCCTGGGAAAAACAGGCCCGAATCCCGCAGTGGGAGCCGTCATTTCCAAAAACGGAAAAATCCTCTCGCTCGGCTGGCATCGCGGTGCCGGCAAACCGCACGCCGAAATCGAAGCCCTCGGGAACCTGAAAAATCCCGCCCTCGCTCGCGGCGCAACCCTCCATGTCACGCTGGAACCCTGCTCCACACACGGCCGCACGCCTCCCTGCACGGAGGCCATCATCCAAGCAGGTTTTGCCCGCGTGGTTTTCGGAGCCACCGATCCCAATCCCAAGCACGCCGGGCGTGCAGAGAAGATTCTCAAGAGTGTCGGCATTGAAACCCTCAGCGGAATCCTTGGCGAGGAGTGCGCTCTGCTCAACCGCGCTTGGAACAAATGGATCGCCACCGGCCTCCCATTTGTCACCGCCAAGGCAGGCATGAGTCTCGATGCACGCATAGCCTCGCCACCCGACCGGCGATGGATCACCTCCGAAGCCGCCCGCCGTGACGCCATGCGCCTCCGAGCTGAATGCGGTGCTGTGCTCGTCGGAGCCGAAACCGTCCGCACCGACAACCCGCAACTCACCATCCGGGGCCTGCGCGTCAAAGAACAACCCCTCCGCGCCGTCTGGTCGCGCTCGGGCCAAGTCCCAAGCGATTGCCACCTGCTCACCGACGAACATCGCGACCGCACCATCATCTACAAAGGCAAGCCCCTCGCCGCCGTCCTCCAGGACCTTGGAAAACGCGGCGTCCAGCATATCCTCATCGAAGGCGGCGGAAAAACCCTCGGCGAAGCCCTCGACCGACGCTTGATCGACCGCATCGTTTTCTACATCGCCCCCATCCTCCTCGGAGGCCCCACACCCGCTCTAGGCGGCCACGGCGTGCCATCCAACGAATCCGCCCTCCACCTCAAAAACCCCACCTGCCGCCGCATCGGCCCCGACCTCCGCGTCGAAGGCGAAGTCCAACGATAGCCAAAAATCGCATTGGCAGCGCAGACGCTCTGTGGCAACTTTTCTCCATCGCCGACGTAGCACAGTGGTAGTGCAATCGATTCGTAAAAGAAGAACGTGTTTTTGCCCCCTTTTTACCCAGAGTTGCAAGTCGTTGATTCCAAATATTGAATAACATAAAACAAGTCAATCTATTTGTTTTTTTGTTCTGAGATACACCTATTTTTTCCCAAAAAGTATACAAAAACGGTATACACGCTTTTACTATTTTTGATACTCTCACCCAACCTCAAAAATAGCATCCCTCCCCTTGCCGATACCCTCTAATAGGTAAGGCATCACCCCCTCGCCCCCATCGGTTCAAAATTTCCCCCACAGAAATTTTTCCACAGCGAGGTCTGATAATAGCGCACTGATCAGAAATTTTGTGATGTCCCATTAAATCATTTTGGATTCGAACATCAAAAAATAAAAACCCGCAAACCCAGATCAGAACTCAGTCTAGAGGCGACTGATGAATTCTATATCGATCAAAATGAGGTTAGGTTAAATACGGCTGATACTCGCAAAGCTAGGTTTCATCTACTTCTAACGGCTTCTTGCATTCTTCCACTTCTCAACCCGATTCCACAAATTCAAGACCTCAGTTACCTTGAATCGATGACACTTTTGGAAATTCAAAAAACCGCCGAGACACTTTCCATCGAGGAGAAGAGGCATTTGATGATTTTTCTTTTGAGGCGACTTCGTAACAATCAAGTGGAATTACCGCCAGTTCGAGATATTCCAAAAGAGACTATCGAAAAATGGATCGAGGATGGTGAATCGGGTTATAGAAAATTCCTTGATTCAAAATCGTCAGAATCCTCGGAGCAGTAGATTCCAAGCGGGTCAGAAAGCTTTTTGAAATTTCTGAAAATACAGAAATGCAGTGTGGTTTGAAAATCACTTCACCCGCAAAGCTCGTATTAATGGGGTTCTACAGATCTTCTACCAAGTTCTCCGCTGAATGGTCTGGATGGTTTCTCTAGGATTAAACCGCTGGAGATACTTTGATGTTGTCGCGATGTTGGAATGGCCGAGAGAAATTTGGATGTGCTGTAAACCTATCCCTTCGTTCAAAAGATCATGAGCAAACGAGTGCCGAAAATTATGTGGGTTCATTCGTTTTTCAATTCCCGCCGAGTCTGCAAGCCGCTTGAGAAGGTTCCGCACATACACAGTCTGAATTGGTTTTCCGAAATTCATTTTTGAAATCCCACAAAAGATCGGAGGGTTTCCAGCGCCATTGATTCCAAGTTCTTTTCTTTTGGAAATCCACAAATCAAGATTGAGCTTGGTTTGGGAGTCTAATCCAACCACTCGCATTTTGTTTCCCTTGCCGATTACGCGAATGGTTCCCTCACTTGAATTGTAGTCGCTGGATCGAATACCGAGAGCTTCTGAAATTCTCAGCCCGCAACGATAGAGAA
>CANKXQ010000037.1 GCA_947487745.1 Spartobacteria bacterium
GCCGCCAGATCGCCGTTGGCATCGCCTTTGACGAATACGGATTTCCGCTCGCCCACGAGACCTTCGAAGGCAATATGGCCGACACCAAGACACTGCCTCTCATCCTCGATCGCCTCGCCCGCCACGAGGATGGTCTCAAGCCCGTGGTCATCCTCGACGCCGGATTCGCCTCGCGTGCGAACCTCGCCCTGCTCAAGGAGCGAGGGTATTCCTACATCGTCAACATCACACGCGGCAGCCGATCCAAGTATGCCGACTCGTTTGAAAAAGAGACCTTCGAAGCGTTGCCAGGACGCTCCGATGAACAGCGCGTGGAGGTGAAAAAAATCACTGTTCCCGGGGACTCCGCGAGCCACTTGGTCCTGTGCCGCAGCGCCCAGCGCCGCATCAAGGAGGAGGCCATGATTTCGAGTGCCGAGAAGCGCTTCCTCGCCGCAGCCGCAGTCCTCGGCAAGAGCATTGAAAAGGGCGTTTTCAAACGCGCTGCCGTCATCGAACGCAAAATCGGAGCCCTCCAAAAACGCCACGCGCGCACGGCAAGGTTCTACACCCTCAAACACAACGCCGGACGGCTCGAAATCACCCGCGACGAGGACAAAATGAAAGGCGCAGTGGCTCAATGCGGCGACTATGTTTTGAAGACCGACAAGAGCCTTGGAGCCACACAACTCTGGGAGCTCTACATGACGCTGCTCAAAGCCGAAGCCGGCTTTGCCCAACTCAAAGGCACGCTCGGACTGAGGCCGAATTTCCATCAACTCGAAGACCGAGTCGACGGCCACATCTTCATCAGCGTGCTCGCCTACCACCTTCTGCGCTGGATCGGCAAACGCCTCGAGGAGCACAACGACACGCGTGAATGGCAAACGATCCGCCGCTTACTGGGCACCCATAGCCTCGCCACTACCCGACTCCCGCTCGCCGACGGACGCACCATCAACATCCGCAAACCCAGCCAACCCGACGACGAACAAAAACGCGTCTACCAAATGCTCGGCATCGACTGGAAATCCGCCTTCCCAACCAAGAAAACCGAAATCCCGGCGTGAAGAGATTGTAGTGCCTTTGGAAAGACCTCCTAGGTTTTGTGCGGGTTTCCGGTCGCACATGCGAAACTTGGGTGAAGCCCGCATGACAAGATGCTGCATCATCCCTCCGAGGTCCGCCTCGGTCCTGTGTCATCCCGAGCGAAGCCAATGGGGACGTTGACGTTCCCGAGTGGAGGCATCAGGCAAAATCATTTTTTAGGCGATGGGTTTGTGGGCAGTTTGGTTCTCCCTGGCGAGGGTGCCTGAAAGTGGTTCCAAGCGGATCGTGGTTTATATTTGTCCTTGTCGGATGATGGCCCAGATCGTTGGTTCCCCATGTTCCACGTGGAACAATGTGCGTAATGGAATTGCCCCAGACAACAAGGTCTAGTAGGATGAGGTCATGCTTCACGTCGTGCTTGTCGAGCCAGAGATTCCACCGAATACGGGAAACATCGCGCGCCTGTGTCTTGCTGCCGGAGCGCGATTGCATCTGGTCGAGCCGCTGGGATTCTCGCTGGATGAAAAAGCACTTCGCCGTGCAGGAATGGATTACTGGCATCTCTGCGATGTGAAACGCTGGGCATCCCTCGCCGAACTCCAGGCCTCTGAGCCGACAGGGCGATACTTCTATTTTACCACAAAGTCGTCGAGGGTATATTGGGATGAAGTATTCCAAGATGGGGATTTTTTGGTTTTCGGAAGGGAATCCCGAGGTTTGCCCGAGTCGCTGCTGTGGGAAAATGCGGAGGCCTGTTTGACGATTCCCATGGAACCCAACGCGCGGAGCTTGAACTTGGCGACATCGGTAGGTATCGCACTCTATGAGGCAAAGCGGCAGATTGCTGGCAGGAGGTAAACCGAATCGAGAAGGGTTAACCACGGAGGACACGGAGACCACGGAGTAGAAAAGGAGGTTTGCAGCATTTTGAAATCGGCGGGAAGCACGGAAAGGATTCCGTTCTGACTAGCCATTCTCCTCCGTGCTCTCTGTGTCCTCTGTGGTCAATTCTTTTCAAAAAGCCGGAATTGTTCCACGTGGAACGCTCGGGTGGATATCGGAGAAAAGTAAAGATTTTTTTGAGAATCGAGGTGAAAAACAGGGCTCTAAAATGGCGTTAAACGGGTTTTTTCGGGGAAAGAAGGTATCGATAGCCAAAGGGGGCTTCGGACGGAATAAGGGCGGTTTTTGAGAGAATGCGGAGGGGAGGGCTTTGGACAAAATCGGAGCGTAGCGGAGAAAGACAAAAGAAGTTTGCCCGGAGGGCGATCAAAGCGAATCAATTTACAGAATTGACAGAATACAGAAGCAAGGATTTGTAAGAGGGAAAAAATGTTGTTTTGGGATGGTGCGGGTTCGTTACGCCCCAATGCGGTAAATTTTGTTAAATCTGTCGAGAATCCGTTTTCCCAAGAAAGCCACGGCCATTTCAAAAAACCGACCCGTGGGGAATGGATTTTCGTCGTCCACAATCGAGAGCGGGGGCAGGCGCGAGATGGAGAGACCGAAGGTCGGCTCGAAGGCCGAGACGAAAGGGATCGAGCGAGTCAAATAAAACGAATTTTGAGGCATGGGGAGCGGCTTTGCCGCAGAATATCCATGTTTGTATCATTCGTGTTTGTTCGAGAAATTGGTGGTTCAAATATTCAGCACATGAACATCAAAGCAGGATGGGTCACTCGTTCTCCCCGGCGGATCAGGTCTTTTGAGGCTTTAGCGTGAAAGAGCCGGTGGAAAAGGATTCAGAAAGCATTTTTAAAGTTTATTCGTTTGTTTGCAATTGCTTATGATTTCGTTTGGGCAATCGCGATGTGCGGAATGACCTAGAGAAAGTTTTCAAGGAAATCATTTGACAATTTATGAATGGGAACTTAATTCTGCGCGAGTCAGCGGGGATTTCCGTCTGAAGGGGATGGATGTCCGTTGCCGACTCCAACACCTTTATGCAATCGGTTCTCGATACACCCGTTTTGGTTCTCAACCGCCTTTGGCAGGCGGTGAATACTTGCAGTGCCCGCCGCGCGTTCACTTTGCTTTATCAGGGGCACGCGCAGGTGGTTTCCGCAGAGGGCGGTCAGGGTTTTTTGACCCATGATTTCAAGAGTTGGCAGGATTTTTCGCAGAACAATCCGGATCCGGATATGGCGAAAACGGTGTCGATGCGCATTCGGTTGCCGCGCGTGATTGTGCTGCTGCTCTTCGAGCGCCTACCGAAGAAGGAAGTGAAGTTCACGCGCCAGAATGTTTTTGAGAGGGACAACAATACTTGCCAGTATTGCAACAAGGTTTTTTCGCGCGAGATGCTGAACCTGGATCACATCATGCCGAGGGATCGCGGCGGGCAGACGAATTGGGAGAACATCGTTTGCTCCTGCATTCCCTGCAATTCACGCAAGGGAAACCGGCTCCCGCACGAGGTCGGCATGGCGCTCATCCGAAAGCCCAAGCGCCCGCGCTGGAGGCCGTTCGTGAACATCTCGCTATCGAGTCACCCGCACGAGAGTTGGCGTCACTTCTTGGACATTGCGTATTGGAATGTCGAGCTGGGCGATGGATGATTACGCTGGGTTTTTTCAGACGGATTCAAAGGTGTGAAAAAAGTTAAAGAAACTTCTTGTGCACGGCGAGGAGCCATGAGAGTTTGAAATTGTTCTGGGGGGAACAGCAGGCCGTCGTGACACTCGTCGCGGCGGCCTGCAACTTTTATAGGGGCTGAAGATTTGCGAAAACCTCAGGTAGAATGTTCCGCAGAAAGTTGAGGAAGCATTTCCTTAAAAAGCCGCGCAGCCGCTTGCAGAGCGGCATCGAAGTCGATCTGCAGACCGCTTTCGTGCTCGAGGCTTGTCATTTTCACGCCAGCGAGGCCGCAAGGTGTGATGCTTGAAAATGCGGTGGTGGACTTGGCGAGGATATTGATGGCGAAGCCGTGCATGGAAATCCATTTACGGACGCCGACACCAAGGGAGGCGAGTTTTCGTTCCCCGACCCACACGCCGGTGAGGCCCTCGCGGCGTTGGGCTGTGACACCGAATTCGCCGGAGAAGCGTATGAGATACTCCTCGAGAAAACGGAGATAGAGGTGAAGGTCGCGTCCCCTGTTGTTGAGATCGAGGATGGGATAGCCGGTCAGCTGACCGGGGCCGTGGTAGGTGGCCTGCCCGCCGCGATTGGTCTCGAAAACAGCGTGCGGAAGGGCCTCGCGGAGGCTCGAGCGGTCGCGTGTGCGGCCGATAGTGTAGACGGGCTCGTGCTCAAGGAGGATGAGCGTTTCGTCACTCTCACCGCTTTGCACCTGTCCGACGAGCCTCTCCTGGAGAGCAAGCGCGGCCTCAAAGGTGAGTCGACCGGGGAGGAGGATTTTCATCGGCGGCGGAGAGCGGCGGGTGCCGGGAATTTGGTGGCTTGAAAATGGGCGAAGCCCACAGCAATGGCATCCGCTGCGTCGGCTGGAGGTGTGACCGTGAGGCCGAGAAGCGTGCGAACCATGAAGGCGACTTGCGTTTTTTGTGCGGCACCGGTGCCCACGACAGCTTGTTTGACGCGGCGAGGCGCGTATTCGTGAATGGGCAATCCGCGCTGCGCGGCAGCCAGCAGAACCGCTCCACGGGCGGATCCCAGCGTGATTGCCGTAGGAAAACTCTGCACATAAATCACGCTCTCGACGGCCATGGCTGTGGGCTGGAAGCGCGACATGGCATCCGTGAGACGCGTGTGAATTTCCAACAAACAGCCGGGGACAGTGAGATTCGGCGGATTTTTTATGACATCGAAATGCAGACACCGCACCTTGCCGGCCGAGCGCTGGAGCACGGCAAAGCCAGTTCCTCGTAGAGAGGGATCCACGGCGAGCAGGACTTCATCGGCATCCATGGAACGGGGAAATCAAAAGTTGCGAAAAGTCATGGCGCCAGCGGCGGGCACGAATTCATCAGGCTTCTCGCCGTTTTTAAGATACGCCACGGGCTTGTCGCCCTCGGCGGGAATAGTGACTTGCCCGGGTCCTACATAGCCCGGCGGGCGCGCCGTGAGGGTGTAGACAATATTCAGTATGCCGCCAAGTTGAAGATTTGCCGAGGACCGGTTGACCTTCGCGATGCGCGCGGTGATTTCCACATCCTGCTGGCCTTGCTCGGCGCCTGGCTTGATATCCACACGCAAAATTTCGACTTCCAAATACTCGGGAGCGGCTGTCTGCATCTGCTCGTAGGCCGAAGGCGGAAGCTCGGCGTGCAGGCTGGCGAGAAAAAACACGGCGGCGATGGCTGTCAGAATTTGTCGCATGGGAAACTTCTGTCCGTCGCAGGCTGGATGCGCAAGCGAATCCGTGCAGGCAAATCTTTCCAATGCCGCGCCGCATGCGGTGTGTTAAGACATCGCACCTCGCCGCACATGAAAAAATACCTCCTTCCGACCCTGCAAGCGGCAGTCACGATTTACATTTTCGCGAGGCTTTTTGGTGATGCCGCCTTGCGGGAAAATGCCGCACAGGCCTTGGCGGCGGCGGACTTCACTTGGCTTGCAGGCGCGGCCTGTGCAGCGGCTGTGAGCGAGATTCTCTGTGCGACGCGCTGGTGGGTGATCCTGCATGCGTTCGGCCTTCCGCTGCGCTGGCGCGATGCCTTGGCCTTCTCCGCCATAGGGCTTTTTTATTCCCTCGGCTTGCCTGGCTCGGCGGGAGGCGATGCCGTGCGGACGATGTATCTCATGCGCATATTCCCTGAAAAGAAAATGGCATCCGCCTTCTCGGTCCTCGCAGACCGTCTATGCGGGCTGGTAGCCCTTGTGGTCTTCATGGCAGCGGCGTTGGTATTGAATCAGGAAACATTCCTCTCGGGCGAAATGGGACGCGGCATCGTGCTCTCGGCAGCAAGTCTTCTCGGCGGCACCTTGATCCTGCTCGCCCTTTGGTGGACGACATCCATCCCTGCGCTCGGCGATTTCGTGAGGCGGCGACATCCGCGCTTCAGCCCGCACCTGCTCGAGTCCGGAGCGATTTTTCAGCAGATGGCACAACGCCCGGGGGGTGTCACAAAGGGATGCCTGCTGGCCGCGATGGCTCTGGGCGCTCACTTTCTTGGATATTATTTTAGTTCCCGCGCTTTTGGATCGCCGCTGCAGATCGGCGCTTTTTTTTCCATCATGCCCATTGTGGACACCCTCACCATGTTGCCGGTGGCGCTCTATGGGCTGGGATTGCGCGAGGCGTTGTTCAATGTCCTTCTCGGAACTTTTTTTGGAACTCCATCCGCGACGGCGACATTGATTTCGTTGGGAGGATTTGGCGCCCAGGTTGTGGTGGCGCTCTGCGGGGCTTTGTTCCTGCCATTTGTTAAATTCCTCGGACTCGAATCCGAAACGAGGCGGCAAAAATAAGCCCAAAGTCATGGTTGGAATTTTCCCGTCATTCGGCTACGCATGATTCCGTGCAGCCCATCCGCTCCAAACGCCGCAGAAATCCCGAGGTCTGGCACAAGGCCAACCGAATGATGATCACCCTGATCATCGCAGGCGGCGCGGCTGTGGCCGTGGCTGCATTCTATCCCGAAATCGCCCGCCACCGCGCGCTCTCCGCCCAACTCGCCGAGGAGAAAAGCACCCTCGCCGCAGAGGGACTCAAGAAAGCCCGCCGTGAGCGCGAAGTCCATCTTCTCAAACATGACAGCGAATATGTGGAAATCATCGCCCGCGACCGCATCGGCGTTATGAAGGAGGGGGAGACGATTTACCGCCTCGATACGCAAGCGACACCAGCTCCCAAGCAGAGCGCGAACTGAGACCCTCGTCGCGCCTCGCGGGAGTTTTGAGAATTAAGTTTAAAGGGGCCCCATGCGCTTGTAACGTGACCATCTCAATGAACGAAGAACTTCAGAATTTGGACACCTCCGCGATTAAAGGCCGCCTGGCCTCGTTGCGGAGGTTTCTTTGACTTGCCGGCCCTGACCCAAAAACTCTCTGAAATCGAGGCACGCATGGCCGAGCCGGATTTCTGGGACAATCGCGAACGCGCACAGCGCGATGTCGCCGAGGTGTCCTCGCTGCGCTCGAAAATCCAGCCCATGCAGGCACTGGAGTCCCGCGCTGCCGACCTTGATGTGCTGCGTGAACTCGCAATGGAAGAGCCGCCGGAGAATCAAGCCGCCGCCGCCGCCGAAGTGATGGCAGAATTTTCTGCGATCCAAAAAGACCTCGATAAATTCGAGATCACCGCCCTGCTCTCCGGCCCATACGACAACTGCCCCGCCTTCCTTTCCATCAATGCGGGAGCAGGCGGCACCGAGTCTTGCGATTGGGCCGATATGCTGCTGCGCATGTATCAGCGCTGGATGGAACGCCATGGTCTCGAATGTGCCATCACAGACATCCAACTCGGCGACGAGGCGGGCATCAAATCCGCCACGCTGCGCGTCACAGGTGAAAACGCCTACGGCTACATGCAGACCGAGCGCGGAGTCCACCGCCTCGTGCGCATCTCGCCCTTCGACTCAAACAAGCGCCGCCACACCTCCTTCGCGGGCGTCGATGTGGTGCCGGAGATCGAGGATGTGCCGGTCGAAGTCAACGAGGCGGACATCAAGCTCGACACCTTCCGTGCCGGCGGCAAGGGCGGGCAGAATGTGAACAAGGTCGAAACCGCCGTGCGCCTCACGCACATTCCGTCCGGCATCGTCGTGGCCTGCCAGGCCGAGCGCAGCCAAGGCCGGAACCGCGAACTCGCCCTCCAACTCCTCAAGGCGAAACTTTTCCAAATCGAAAGCGACAAAAAACGCGCCGAGGTGGACCGCCAATACGGGGAGAAAGGCGATGTGGCCTGGGGAAATCAAATCCGCAGCTATGTCTTCCAACCCTACCAGATGGTCAAAGACCTCCGCACCGGCGTGAAAACCGGCGACATCCAAGCCGTGATGGATGGCGACATCGACGCCTTCATCGAAGGTAAACTCCGCGGCCTCACCTATAAAAAAGGGGAGAGCGACGAGGATGAGGATTAAGCACACAGCCAGCACTCGACAACACAGCCACCCGCGCTATTGTGCCCTTGCGATGAAATTCGAAGACTGGCCTGAAGAGTGGCAGGAGTGGGCAAAGCTCACCCCGTTGGAGCGCTTTCGGGAAAGTGAGAAAATCTTCGCCAATTATTTAGCCATGGGAGGCAGCCTTGATCCCGACCCCGATCCGACAAGTCCTTTCTACGATCCAAGCGAATGGCACGCGGGCACTGCTCATGGGCGGGCAGGCCTGCGTGTTCTACGGCGCGGCGCAAGTTAGCAAAGACGTCGATTTTCTCATCCTTGCGGAAAAAGAAAACTTCGACCGTTTGCTGGCATCGCTGGATTTTCTTCAAGCGAAGAGAATAGCCATTCCGCCTTTCGATCCGGATGCACTCGCGAAAGGCCACGCCGTTCATTTTAGATGCCAAGCACCAGTAGTGGAGGGGCTTCGCATTGACATTATGACCAAGCTGCGGGATCTCGATGACTTCGAAAAACTCTGGCAGCGACGAACTGTTTTTAGCGATCCATCAGGAACGGAGTTTCATCTGCTCTCTGTGCCGGATCTTGTCAGTGCCAAAAAAACCCAGCGTAGCAAGGATTGGCCGGTTATCGAAGCCCTGGTTGGGATTCACTTTGAGGAAAACCACTCAAACCCAATGCCAGAGTGGATTTCATTCTGGCTCTCAGAAGCGAGATCACCAGAACTTCTCCTCGACCTCGCCGCCCGCTTCCCGAGCGAAGCTGCCGCCATGGCAGCCACACGACCGCTCCTCGCGCTCGCCATCACACCCGACCTGCCGCGATTGCGCGAGGCGCTCGATGCCGAGGTGCGCGCCGAGCAGGAGAAGGACCGCATTTATTGGGAACCCCTCAAGCGCGAGATGGAAGAATTCCGCCGCGCCGAGCGGGCCGCTTCATAGTGGAATTGTAGCGGGATTGTCTCTTGCCATCGGCCGCCCAAGCGGCTTTTCTGGCAGGCTCAAAAACGAATCCCATATGAATTTAGACATCGCTACTCTCGAAATCGCCGCCCGCGACGCACGCGGATTGGCCATGGACGCCGTCACGAAATGCAAATCCGGCCACCTCGGCCTCCCACTTGGCGCGGCGGACATCGGAGCCGTTCTTTTCGGAGCCTCCATGAGCTTCAATCCCGATGAGCCCCGCTGGCTGAACCGCGACCGCTTCATTCTCTCCGCAGGTCACGGCAGCATGTTCCTCTACAGCTGGCTCCACCTCGCGGGATACGGCGTGTCGTTGGAAGAAGTGAAAAATTTCCGCCAACTCGGCAGCATCACTCCAGGACATCCGGAGTTCCACGAAACCCCCGGCGTTGAAGCCACCACAGGCCCGCTCGGCCAAGGCGTGTCGAATGCCGTCGGTTATGCCATCTCGGCCAAAATGTGCGAAGCCCGCTTCAACACCTCCGCACTCAGCATTTTCAACCATCATGTCATCGCCCTCGCCGGTGCTGGCCGCCTTCAGGCAG
>CANKXQ010000038.1 GCA_947487745.1 Spartobacteria bacterium
TCCCAAACGCCATTCATCGGATAAAAACCTGCGATTGATATTTTTTAGAAAATCGTAAAAGTCCTGCGTCAGGGTGAAAAAAACGACGCAATATATCGCTGAGGGGTTCGAAAAAATATCCAACGACCTCGATTTTCTCATGGGTTGCTTGGAGGAGGTTCTCAGGGAACTGGGAGAAAACGCAGTGGCCGACCGCTTGCCATGGGTGGGTTCTAAGGAGGCGGGCTGCGAGGGGTTTGAACAAGCCACATCGATTGCATTCCAGTTGCTCAACATGGTCGAGGAGAACACGGCCGCACGCACACGCCAGCTTCGTGAAATCGAATCCGGCGGCGAAGCCGAGCAGGGCCTCTGGCGAAGCCGATTGGCGGAGTTGTCCGCTTCCGGCATGTCGCCTTCTGATATCGCCTCGCTCCTGCCAACCCTTTGCATCGAACCTGTTCTCACTGCGCACCCCACCGAAGCGAAACGCGCGGCCGTTCTCGAGCAACACCGCTCGCTTTATCGTTTGCTTATATCCCGTGAGGGGCAGTCGCTCTCGGCAAACCAGCAGCAGGCCTTGCGCGAGGAGTTCAAAGTTATTCTAGAACGCCTGTGGAGGACCGGTGAAATTCTGCTCGAAAAGCCGGATGTCGCCACGGAACGCCGTGGAGTTGTTTATTACTTACGCGAGGTTTTTCCTCCCGCGCTGGCGCGTCTCGACCAGCGCCTCCGCGAAGCCTGGCGCGGAGCGGGCTTTGATGCCGCGCTGATTGCAGATCCTCTGGGAATGCCCAAAATCCGCTTCGGCACTTGGGTCGGGGGAGACCGCGATGGACATCCGCTTGTCACTGCGGCTGTCACCGAGACTACGCTTCGCGACCTTCGCCTCAGCGCCTTGATTGTTCTTCACCGCGAGTTGGAGGACTTGGCGGCGAATCTTCCGCTCTCCAGCAATTTTCAGGACTTTCCGGAGGAGTTGCAAAGCGCACTCGACAAGTTCCGTCGTGAAACGCCCGCGCTTGCCCAAACATTGTCGCAGTCGTATTCCGACGAACCATGGCGCCAGTTTGTTCTACACCTTCAGAACCGTCTGCCTGTTTCGACCGGGGAAATCGAAGACGCAAAAATTCTGGAAAGCGGCGTTCGTTTTCAACATCCAGCCGAGCTCGAGGCCCACTTGAAATTGCTCACCGAAGCACTCCACACCGGCGGTGCAGGACGCCTTGCCGACTTTGCCGTGAATCCCGTGCGCCGCGCCCTCGATACTTTCGGATTCCACTTGGCGAATTTAGACATCCGTCAGAACAGCCGCTTTCACGATTTGGCGATTGATGGACTTCTTGAGGCAGGAGGCGCGGAGGACCACAAGTTCTCCGAGTGGAGCGAGGATCGACGCTTGGCGTTTTTGGAAGAAGAACTCCGCTCGCCGCGCCCGTTCCTGAGTGCAGGAACTCCTGCTGGTCGAGAAGCGGATGATGTCCTTGCCTGCTATAATGTCCTGCGCAACCACATCGCCAAACATGGAATCGATGGCATCGGATCCCTCATCGTCAGTATGACACGCCGTCTTTCCGACCTGCTCGCTGTTTATCTGCTTGCGCGAGAGGCCGGCTTGGCGCGGTGGACGGAGGAGGGGCTTGTGTGCGACCTCCCGGTCGTCCCGCTTTTCGAGACCCTTGACGACTTGGAGCAAGGACCCGGCATCGTCAGGCAATTCCTGAGACATCCGGTCACGACGCGGAGCCTTGAGTTCCACCGCAAAAACGCGAATGAAAAATCCTCCAAACAGCGCAGCCTGCCTGTGCAGCAGGTCATGATCGGCTACAGCGACAGCAACAAGGATTGCGGCATCTTCGCCAGTCAGTGGGCACTCCACCAATCTCAAAGCGCCTTGGCCCAAGTCGGGCGCGATGCAGGTGTCAAGATCCGTTTCTTCCACGGACGCGGCGGCACGATCAGCCGGGGCGCTGGGCCAACCCACCGTTTTCTGTCCGCTCTGCCGCAGGGTTCCGCGCGCGGCGATCTACGCGTCACCGAGCAGGGAGAGACCATTTCCCAGAAATACGGCACCATTTCCTCCTCGGTTTACAATTTGGAGTTGCTTCAAGCGGGCGTCGCAGCCGTTTCCTTCAACGACCAGCCTGCTCCCATCGACGGCAAATTCAGCGAGGCCTGCGAATTCCTTTCTTCAGCGAGCCGCGATGCCTACACCTCGCTCATCACCCATCCGAGTTTCATGTCCTACTTCTCGGAGGCCACGCCGATTGATGCCTTGGAGACGAGCCGCATCGGCTCCCGCCCCTCGCGACGCACAGGCCAGCGCACGCTCGCCGACCTTCGCGCGATCCCTTGGGTCTTTAGCTGGAACCAAAGCCGCCATTATCTTCCTGGTTGGTTCGGTGTCGGATCCGCTCTGCAGCGCCTCCAAGCCGAGCGTCCCAAACTGTTTCAAAACCTCCGCGCGAATCTCAAAAAGTCGCCTTTCCTCTACTATGTGTTGACGAATGTGGAAACCAACCTCGCCAGTGCGGACCGCGAGATCATCGCCATCTATGCCGGATTGGTCGCCGACACGCGTGTGCGGAAGGAGATTCTGAACATCATTCTCACCGAATTTGATTCCACCCGAGAAATGATGTCCCTCGTCTTTGGCGGCGCTTTGGAGAAACGCCGTCCCCGTATGCTGAAGACGCTCGCCCTGCGCGACTCGGGCCTCCGTGCGCTCCATGTTCACCAGACGAAGCTTCTCGCCGAGTGGCGCGCTGCAGAGCCCGCAGTAAAAAACCGCCTGCTTCCGGAAGTGCTTTTGAGTATCAATGCCATTGCCAGCGGCCTTCGCACCACCGGGTAGGTCAAACTAAAAACTTCACCGCCCGCTCCCGCCTGTGTAGCATTCGCTTCTCAATCCAAGACCCATGGGCAACATCTACAACAACATCGTCGAAACAGTCGGCCGCACACCTCTCGTCAAGCTCAACCGCGTCACCGCCGGGCTTCCGGCCACGATTGCGCTCAAATGTGAATTTTTCAATCCGCTCGGAAGCGTGAAAGACCGCATCGGCATGGCCATGATCGAGGACGCCGAGCAGCGCGGCATCCTCAAGCCCGGCACGGTCATCATCGAGCCCACCAGCGGAAATACCGGCATCGCCTTGGCCTTCGTGGCGGCCGCGAAGGGATACAAAATGATCCTCACCATGCCCGAGACAATGAGCCTCGAGCGCCGCACGCTTCTCGCGATGCTTGGCGCGAAGCTCGTTCTCACTCCCGGCTCCGAGGGAATGCGTGGTGCGATTGCAAAGGCCGAAGCACTCGTTCAAGAGACTCCAAATTCCTGGATGCCCCAGCAATTCAACAATCCGGCCAATCCAGCCATTCATATCAAAACCACTGCAGAGGAAATATGGAGCGATACAGATGGAAAAGTGGACATCATTGTCGCAGCGGTCGGAACCGGCGGCACGATCACAGGCTGCGTGGAAGCCCTCAAACCCCGCAAGGCCTCGCTCCAAGCGATCGCTGTCGAGCCAAAGGACTCTCCTGTCATTTCGCAAACCCTCGCCGGAGAGCCTCTCAAACCCGGCCCTCACAAAATCCAAGGCACTGGCGCCGGATTTGTTCCCAACAACCTCCATCTGAAAAATTCCGCTGGAGAATCCCAAATCGTTGAGTGCATCCAGGTGACCAACGATGAGGCCTTTGCCATGGCCCGTCGTCTCGCCAAAGAGGAGGGCATCTTGGGTGGCATCAGCACAGGCGCGAATGTGCATGCGGCCATCCAAGTTGCCAAGCGCCCTGAAAATGCCGGCAAGCTCATCGTCACCATCGGCTGCTCGACCGGCGAACGCTACCTCAGCACCGCACTCGCAGACGAAGCCCGCGCGGAGGTGGGAGCCTGATGGAACCCGCACAACAACCCGTCCTCCAAGGCCCCGTCCTTGATGACTCCTCGCTGGAATGGGATTTCTTCTGGGAGAAAAACAAATCCCTTATCCTTGCAATCGTTGCCGCAGTCGTGATCGGAGGCGTAGGCGTGGCTGCATGGTTCGGCTACTCTTCGAACCAAAATGCCGCCGCGCAAACTCTCTTGGCCGAGGCCAAGGGAATCTCCGAACTGCAAGCCGTGGTGGACAAGTTTCCAAAAACTATGCCCGCAGCCGATGCGCTCATGCGGATCGCCGCAGCAGAACGGGACGCTGGCAACATGGAAAAATCCACCGCCGCATTCCGCGAATTTATCAACCGTTTTCCCAAGCATCCCCTGGCAGGCGGGGCGCTTCTTGGAGTCGCGATGAATCAGGATGCGGCGGGTGATATCCAATCCGCCATGGCCACTTGCCAGCAGGTGGTCACGCAATTCCCGCAAAGCTACGCAGCTCCCTTTGCCGCTTACACCGAAGCCGAAATCCTCCTTCGCGGATTCCAGATCGAAGAGGCCCGCCGTGGTTTCAATATGGTCGTCACCCAGTTTCCGGCATCACCCGTCGCCCGCATGTCCGCTGGTCAACTCTCGCGCCTCGGCGGAGAGGCTCCAAATGCTGCTCCGCAACAATAGCGGGCGGAATCTGCCTGGGCTGCCGCCCTGCCGTAGTTGATATTCCACCAGTCCATGATCGCGATCACCATCGACAAACTCGTTAAAAAATTCGGTGACGCGGTGGCGTTGAATGGCATTTCGCTCCCCATCGAACCCGGCGAGTTGTTTTTTCTCCTCGGGCCCAGCGGATGTGGAAAAACGACACTTCTTCACAATATCGCCGGCTTTTACCTTCCCGACGAGGGCCGTATTCTCTTTGGCGAAGAGGATGTGACGGCACTGCCGCCCCACAAGCGCAACACGGGGATGATGTTTCAGAGTTACGCCCTCTGGCCGCACATGACGGTGGCCAAAAATGTCGCCTTCGGATTGGAGGAACGGCGCGTTCCCCAAGCGGAAATCCGCCAGCGGGTCCAGGCCGCGCTGGAATCCGTGCAGATGGGTCCGTATGCGGAACGGAAAATCGCTCAACTCTCCGGTGGTCAGCAGCAACGCGTGGCCCTTGCCCGGGCTTTGGTGATCCGCCCCCGTTGTGTGCTTCTCGACGAGCCACTTTCCAACCTCGACGCCCGGCTCCGGTTGGAGATGCGCTCCGAGATTCGTCGTGTCTGCAAGGATAACGGACTTACGGCGATTTATGTCACGCATGACCAAAAGGAGGCCCTTTCGATTTCGGATCGCATGGCCGTGCTTGAAGGCGGGCGCATCGCTCAGATCGGGACACCCGAGCAGGTTTATCGCCGACCCAAAACACGCGTCGTGGCGGACTTCATCGGCGAAACAAATTTCCTCAACGGCAAAATCCAATCCCTCGATGGCGCCAAAGCTCTCGTTGAAACCAACGAGGGGCTTTTCGAGGGATTCCTCGGCGATCCCGATTGGAAGCCCTCTGCGGGGGATTCGGTTTCGCTCAGCATCCGCCCCGAAAGTTGGTCTCTTCGCTCCGCACCCGCCCCGATGAACTCCGTAAAGGGTCGCATCGGCGAGTCGGTTTATCTCGGCGAAGTGGCCCAATACCGGCTTCAGGCCTCGGCTCACGACTTGAAGGTTTTTGAATTGAATCCACACATCTCCGCCCGTGGCCAGGGACAGGAATTTTTCGCCATCGCAAGTGTGGACGATGTCGTGGTTCTCAAATCCTGAGTCGCCATGAGCCCGCGAATCCTTCTGGTGCTTGCGGCTCTCATCCTTGTGCTGGCAGTGCCTTTCTTGCTCAAACCTCGCCAAAATCTCCTTGCGAGTGCCGACGAGACGCTTGTCATCATTTCCCCTCACAATGAGGCGGTCCGACACGAGTTCAGCGTCGCCTTTGCACGGCACTATCAAAGTAAAACCGGCCGCTCGATCCGCATCGACTGGCGCCTGCCGGGCGGAACAAGCGAGATCTCACGCTTCCTCGCCGGGGAATACCTCGCCGCCTTTGAATACGCATGGACCTCCCAAGGCAAAACCTGGACGCCTGAACTCGCCGCCGCGTTCGACAACTCAAAGGTCAAACTCTCGGATGATCCCGCAACAGACACTCCCGAGCAGTCGGTGCGACGGTCTTTTCTAAACTCCAGCACCGGCATCGGTATTGATCTCTTCTTCGGTGGTGGGTCCTATGATTTCGAGCAGCAAGCGAAAGCCGGTCGCCTTGTGTCTACCGATGTGATCAAAAACCACCCGAAATGGTTCGCCGAGGATTCGATTCCCCAAAGCGTTTCCGGGGAGCAGTTCTACGATCCCCGCGCGTTGTGGATCGGCGCGTGCCTTTCCTCCTTCGGTATCTGCTATAACACCGATTCCCTCCATCGCCTCGGAGTTCGGGAGATGCCCTCATCCTGGAAAGATCTCACAAATCCTGTGTTCTACCGTCAGGTCGCCCTTGCAGATCCCACAAAGAGTGGTTCTGCCGCGCGGGCTTTTGAAATGGTCATCCAACAGCAAATGCAGGAACTCGTTCGGGCCACTGGTCGTAGCGATGAGGATATCCTTGCCCTCGGATGGAAGCGCGGTTTGGAGATCATCCAGGCCGCCTCCGCCAATGCCCGTTACTTCACGGATTCCGCACCGAAAATTCCGCTCGATGTGTCTCTCGGCGATGCGGCGATAGGGATGTGTATTGATTTTTACGGCCGCTTCCAAAGCGAGGCGGTGAAAATCGGCGATGCGCCATCGCGCCTTCAATACTTCACCCCCGCAGGCGGTTCCTCCGTGGGAGTCGATCCAATCGCGCTTCTGCGAGGCGCTTCAAATCGCGCCGCCGCCGAGGAGTTCATCGCTTTCGTTCTCTCCCTCGAAGGCCAGAAGCTCTGGAACTTCAAGGTCGGCGTTCCGGGAGGTCCAACGAAATACGCGCTCCGCCGACTTCCCATAAGCAAGGAACTTTACTCGCCCGAATACGCCGCGTTTCGCTCTGATCCTGAAGTTCAACCCTACGAGGAGGCCCAGCTTTTTACTTACACCGCCGCTTGGACTGCTCCGGTTTTTCGCGTCATGGCCTTCATCATCCGGGTCATCTGCCTCGATCTGCACCACGAGCAGTCGGAAGCTTGGCAGGAACTCGTCAAAGCCGGATTTCCCCGCGAGGCCTATAAAAAATTCACCGACCTCACGGCGGTCGACTACCCTACCGCTAAGACAACACTCAAAGAGGCGCTCGCATCCAAAAACCGCCTCGAGGAAGTGCGTCTCGCCAAGGAACTCGCAGATCAATTCCGCCAACAATATCAGGAGGCCGCCAAGTTGGCGCGGGAGGGCAAATGAGCCGTCAATTCTCCAGACTCGTCTTCCTCGTCACTGCCGTTTTCTTTGCGCTGTTTTTTATCTGGCCGATCAGCGAGACGCTTTGCGGGGCCTTTACCGGATCGGATGGGAAATTCACGATCGACTACATCGCCGAGGTTTTCCGGAACCCGCTCTATGTCGAGGGACTCTGGAACTCGCTCCAGATGGGGGTCTGGAGCACACTGCTCGCCGCTCTCATAGCCATCCCGCTGGCTTGGATGAGTGATCGTTTCCTTTTTCCCGGAAAATCCCTCCTCGGTGCGCTGGTGCTGGTTCCCATGATCATGCCGCCGTTTGTTGGCGCTATCGGCATCAAACAAATCCTCGGACAGCAAGGCGCGCTGAATGCGCTTCTGGAGGACATGGGACTGCTCGATCCCGCGCACCCCGTCGATTGGCTCGGCGAGGGGAGAATCTGGGGCGTCATTGTTCTCAACGCCCTCCACCTTTATCCGATCCTCTATCTCAATGTCCTCGCCGCCCTTGCGAATGTGGACCCTGCGATGGAGGAGGCGGCCGAGAATCTTGGTTGCACCGGATTCCGCAAATTCCGCCGCATCACCCTTCCGCTCATCATGCCAGGCATCTTCGCCGGTGGGACGATCGTTTTCATATGGTCATTCACCGAACTCGGCGTGCCTCTTATGTTCGACTTCACCCGCGTCACCTCGGTGCAGATTTTTTATGGCATCAAGGACATCGGGGGAAATCCCTTCCCCTTCGCGCTGGTGGTCGTCCTGCTCTGCGCCACGGTTCTACTCTATGCCGGCAGCAAGTTGCTCTTCGGGCGCGATTCGCATGCCATGATGGCCAAGGCGACCAGTCAGGGCGGCCCACGCCAAGCGGGATTGGCTATGGGACTCTTTTGCTCGGGGGTCTTCGGCTTGGTGACCTTCCTGGCCGTCCTGCCACACATCGGCGTGATCCTCGTGGCATTTTCCACGGATTGGTATCAAACGATCCTACCGAGTGGCTGGACGCTTTCGCATTTTGAGGCGGCTTTGGGACACAACCTCACGCTGCCTTCGATCCAGAACAGCCTGAAATACGCCGGTCTGGCGACCATTCTCGACCTCGTTCTCGGAGTGGCCATCGCCTATGTCGTGGTGCGCACGCGTCTCGCTGGGCGGCAGATTCTCGATGCCATGGCCATGCTTCCTCTCGCCGTGCCGGGCTTGGTTTTGGCATTCGGATATCTGGCGATGACGCAGGAGGGAAAGCCCTTTGCCTTTCTGAATCCCACCATCGATCCGCTGATCATTCTGGTTATCGCCTATTCAGTCCGGCGCCTGCCTTATGTGGTCCGTTCGGCGGCGGCAGGATTTCAGCAGACCAGCGTGACCCTCGAAGAGGCTGCGCAGAATCTGGGATGTCCACCGCTGCGGACGCTTCGCAGGATCACGATTCCCCTTATCGCGGCGAATCTGCTCGCTGGCGGACTGCTGGCCTTTTCCTTCGCCATGCTGGAGGTCAGTGACTCACTCATCCTCGCTCAGAAGCAGCAGGACTTCCCGATCACCAAGGCCATTTACGAGCTTTATCAACTGCTCGGCGAGGGGCGCTTCGTCGCAAGCGCGCTCGGGGTCTGGGCGATGGCCTTTCTGGCTGTCACGATCATCGGAACCAGCCTCATTCTCGGAAAAAAACTCGGCGCGATCTTCCGCGCGTAGTCGTTCACGCCGCCGCGCGCTCGTGTAGGCGAGGTGGGATCATGCGGTGTTGGAGGCTCATGATCTAATCCTCCGGTCTTTCCCCGCTCGGGGCCATTTTAACGACCTTTGGGTCAAACCTCGCCAGCACATCGACCAGGTCCGCCTGTTCAGCCATCACAGTGTGGATGTCCTTGTAGCAATCGGGAACCTCGTCCAAGCCCGCCGAAATCAAGGTGACTCCGCGTTGCCGAAGCATCGTGTTTGCATCCGTCCAAGAGAGCGTTTCCGTGGCCCGCTTGCGGCTCATCCGCCTGCCCGCCCCATGCGAGGCCGAGTCGAGAGAGTTCTTGTTCCCTTTCCCCCGGACGAGAAACCCCGGGGACGCCATCGAACCAGGAATAATCCCGAGCACCCCGGCCGCGGCTGGTGTCGCTCCCTTGCGATGGACAACGAATTCCCTGCCGAAGTGCTCCTCCTTCCACGCAAAGTTGTGGTGGTTCTCGATGTCGAGCATCACCTCGGCCCCGAGGTTGGCGGCGATATGGCGGT
>CANKXQ010000039.1 GCA_947487745.1 Spartobacteria bacterium
TTCGACCTCTCCGCGTTAGCCAACCAGTGGATAGCTGAGGGAGGTAGGTCGCATCCCGTAGGAGCACAGGACTGGAACAGCAAGGCAGGCAAAAAGGCATTTCTCGCGGAGATCCGGAAGTTCACCCCCAGTCAGGCGCCGCTCCATTATCTGGTTAACAAGCTCACCATCTATGCTCCCATTCCCATCCTGCGAGACCAGATCGAACTTATCGACACACCCGGCCTCGACGATACCGAACGGTTCCGTGTTCTCTTGACCGAAGATTTGGTCAAGGAAGTCGATTCGATCCTTTTCCTAACAGTGAGTGGAGCTTCCTATGGTCAGGGAGACAAAGATTTCATTATTCGGCAATTGCGGCGCAAGCAAATCAAGCACCTGCAACTGATTGTCACGAAATGCGACGAGACTTTTGAGAACGCCGTTTGTGACGCACGAGACAACGACGACCCACCGCCTACCTTCACTGAGTTTTGCCTTAGAGAATCCAACCGCGTCCGCGCTGAGGTCAAGGCTACTTTAGACGAGTTGTTACAATCCAACCAGCTTACAGACGAGGAAGGATACTACTTTATCGAACAATTGGACAATGTGCCCGTGCAGCTCATCTCAACCAGATACCATGACGAGGGGGATGCCGGAAAAGGCGGCATTGAGGCAGTTCGGGATGGACTCTATCGGATCCTCTCGGCCAGTCAGCGATTTGAACAATCCAGAACTGTTCTGAAGGATCGCCTTGAAATGGTGCTTGGACGGCTCCGTCGCTCATACTCCGAGCGTCTGAACACACTAGAATTGGAGTTCGATCCGGCAAAGGTGAGAGCGGAGATCGAATCGATCCGCACTGCGCTCTCATCCAATCTGGATACTTTTGGAGAGCGCTCGGGGGAAGCCCTCGGCCTCCTGGCGCGTGACCAAGAGGCCTATTTTGCGACACTTCCAGTGCATCTTGATTTGGTCGCCATGCACGCGAAGGAAGTGCTTACCGATTTGGAGAAAGCGGACTTGGTGAAACATTGGAAGACACGCCGATGTGGTCGTTGGGGCTACTTGACGGACCTCCAAGCAAAGATCGCCGACCGGGTCTTCCCACGTGTCGAGGCAGTCTTGAATACCTTACGGGGGCAACTTGATGCCTTCATGGAACAGGCTGCAAACCAATTGAGGCACCTTCAGGATGACATGGGGAAAATCGAGTCGGGACATCATCTGGCCGGGCTTGAGCCGGTAGACCTTGCTGCCGCTCAGGCACCCATGTTTGATCGACTCCGCAAGGATTTCCAGGCAGTCGTCGAAGCTGAACGCGACGGTATTGTGAACAATCTGGATGAGTTCGTGAGCTCCGAAGTTCAGGACCGGCTTGACAACGCTAGATCCTCTGTTTCAAATGTTTTTGGAACTGGAACGACCATTCGCCAAGGGACTGAAGTCGCGACATTTTACAGCAATGTGAGGCAATTACTCGCCCGCGCGTTACGTGAGCATTTGGACGCTCGCACCAAAGAGTTCGCAGTTGCGATTCATAAGACCGCAGAGTCCGTCGCACCAAGGATTCGAGAGTCATCCGAGGCGGTTCTACGGCAACGATTGGAGGCTATCGAGTCTTCTCTTCAGGTCGCCGCAGAGGGCCAGAAGGAGCGCGTCGAATCGTATCTGGGTGAAATGCTCGGTCTGGTGGTCAATTTTGCGGCTGAACCAGTAGCATCCACAGCTCAGAGGGATTCGGCGGGTGCGGCTGAAGAAATTATTGCTAAAACAGTTCCAACCATCGAAACTAAGCTAAAACCGATGGAGCTTGTGGAGCAGCATTATGAAATTGCCGAAGGAGCTACGGGCTACACTTACGAACGAATTTTGCGGCCATACATCGATACAGCGATCAAAATTGTAGTTGAGGACCCTTTCGTTAGGCTGCCGCATCAAGTTGACAACTTCACCCGGTTTTGTGCCCTGGCTGTCCGGCTGGGGAAAGTCAAGGAGATTAAACTGACAACCGGCCTTCAACCCGGGGAAACGACCGATGATGTTGACAGCAGGCTCGAAGCCCTTCGGCGTGATCTTCAGTCCCGCGATGTCGAATTTATCTGGAATCGGAGCGCCAGCTTGCACGATCGAGAAATTCTCTTCGACAACGGCTGGATCGTAAAGATTGGTCGCGGGTTGGATATTTACCACAAACCGGAAAGTTGGGTTTCGGTAGAAGCTGCCGATTTTACCATGCGCAGATGCCGCCAGACCAAAGTAGACGTTTTTCGCGAACAAGGCACAGAATGGAATAAACAAGGATTTTCGCCTCCTCGAGAGGCCCAGGCCATTCGAGAATCTACCCGAGTTCAAGATGTGATCGGGTAAAAGTGGATCCAGAAGAATCAACCACAACCGTGTTCCCAAGTCTGGCGACGACACAGCTCCCGCAAGAAGCAGCGAAGAGAAATTCCTTTCGCCTCCCACCAAAAGTCAACCAGCTTGTGTTTAGAACTCCGAGCGCCCTATGAAGCCGCTGACCCGACTCCAACAAGAAGCCATCAAGTTAAGAAAAATCCGTCTTAACCAGCCGCCCGTGACCTACGAGCAGGCTATGAAGCAGTTTGAGGAGCACCGCAAAGCCGCGCAAGAATCACGATTTCGCTGGATTCCTGAGAACCCCGCCAGTGAGAACCAAAAACAAACCCCGCGCTCCTAACTAACAAGTCACATCATACTGCAGGAAAGAATAAACCACTGATTGCCCGGATGAACACGGATACGAAGAAATGGGCACGAGTGCATTCGCTACGCGAATGGGGCAGGGTAAAACAAAAACTCTGCAAGCAGGCTTGCAAGATTTTTGCTTTTTTCTGCCAATCCCAGCTTGATGGGATCATCCGTGCCCGAAATCCGTGGTTAGTTCTTCTCCAACCGCGCCCCGCCCGTGGGTTGCTGAAAACAAAGAAAAACTATACCCGACTGAATCCATGAATACCATTTTGCCGACGGAGTGGTCTCTTCTCATTATCGTCTTCATGAAGGTTCCAAGCCTCCGCACGGGCACTCATGGCTCCATATTCAATTCCGTGGGCTGCACACCCTGCGGAATCAAATCCTTTCGAACTGCGAAATGCGGCGGAAGAGGTCGTAGCGGGAGTCGATCTGCGCGGTGTCCACGGTTTTCAGGCGCTCGAGGCTGAAGGCTTCGACATTGTAGCTCGCAAGAACACTGCCATAGACCACGGCTTTTTTGAGATGCTCGAAGGTCACCTCGCCATCTTTCACATTCGCGGCGAGGTAGCCTGCAAGGCCTCCGGCAAAGGAATCCCCTGCACCAGTCGGGTCATGGATGTCTTCCAGCGGGTAGGCCGGGCAGCTGAAGAATTCGGCTTCGGGGCCGAAGAGGAGGCAGCCGTGCTCGCCTTTCTTGATGGCCACATATTGGGGGCCCATGGCGCGGATTTTTTTGCCGGCTTTGATGAGACTTGTTTCGCCGGTGAATTGGCGGGCCTCGCTGTCATTGAGGATGAGCATGTCCACACGGGCGATGAGTTTTTCGAGGGATTCCTTGGCGATGTTGATCCAGAGATCCATGGTGTCCGCGATCACAAAACGCGGTTGGCTCACCTGGTTCAGGACATGGTGCTGAAGGTCGGGGGCGATATTTGCCAGAAGGACGATCGGCGTGGAATGGTAGCCATCGGGAAGGGTGGGGGTGAAATGCTCAAACACATTCAGCGCGACGGAGCGCGTCTCGCGGGTGTTCATGTCCCACATGTATTCGCCGGACCAACGGAAGGTCTCGCCGGGCACGATCTGGAGACCGGCAAGGTCGATGCCACGCTTGCGGAAGAGCTCGATATGTTCCTTGGGGAAATCCTGTCCCACAATCCCGACAAGGTTCACCGGGCTGAAATTCGATGCGGAAACCGCACCATACGAAGCCGAGCCGCCAAGCAGGTCTTTATGCTCGGCGAGTTGTGTTTTGATGTCATCCAGCGCGATAGAACCAACAATAAGAACGGACATAGACGCTGCAGAATGCGGATTCCCGGCCTGCTGTGCGAGAAAAAATGTGCCTCTGCGCGCGGCCTCTCAGATGCGGCGCATCACGGTGTCGCGCAGGAAGCGGGCGTCGTCGCGGTTCGGGTAGTCCAGCGTGTAGTGGAGGCCGCGGCTTTCTTTTCGGCTGAGGGCGCAATCCACGACGAGAGAGGCGACGGTTACCAGATTGCGGAGTTCAAGGAGGTCGGTGGTGACTTTGAAATTCCAGTAAAACTCCTGCACTTCGGCGTGGAGGTTTCGCAGACGAGTGGCAGCGCGCTGGAGGCGTTTGTCCGTGCGCACGATGCCGACATAATCCCACATGAGGCGGCGGATTTCCTCCCAGTTGTGTGAAATGACCACGAGTTCATCCACATCTTGAACGCTGCCGGAGCGCCACTCGGGCAGGTCGATGGTCACTGGATCACGCTGGCGGCGCGTGGATTTTTCAAAGGCGCTATGGGCCATGACGACTCCTTCGAGGAGCGAGTTGCTGGCGAGGCGGTTTGCCCCATGCAGGCCGGTGCAAGCGGCTTCACCGATGGCATAGAGGCCGCGCAGCGAGGCTTCACCCTGTAGATCGGTCTTTACTCCGCCGCATTGGTAGTGGGCGGCTGGAACGACAGGGATCGGTTCGCGGGTTATGTCCAAGCCTGCGCGGAGGCAGGTCTCATAAATCGAGGGGAAGCGGGATTTGATGAAATCAGCTGGCTTGTGGGTGATGTCCAAATAAACGCATTTGGTGCCGCTGCGTTTCATCTCCGCATCGATGGCGCGGGCCACGATGTCGCGCGGGGCGAGTTCTTTTTGGGGATTGTGGTGCTCCATGAAGCGGCGCCCGCGTTCATTGATCAGGATGGCGCCTTCGCCACGCACGGCTTCGGAGATGAGGAAGGACTTGATGGCAGGATGGTAGAGACATGTTGGATGGAACTGGATGAACTCCATGTTCGCGATCACGGCTCCTGCCCTCCACGCCATGGCCACGCCATCCCCCGTAGCGATGTCGGGATTTGTTGTGTAGAGATACACCTTCCCGCAACCGCCTGTGGCCAGCACGGTGACATCGCTGCGAAGGGTCTCGACCACGCCCGTGGCTTCGTTGAGCACATAGACTCCCACGCAACTGTTCTCCATCGCGTAGCCGAGTTTGCCGGTGGTTATGAAATCCACCGCCATGTGGTTTTCCATGACTTCGATGCTCGGATGAGAGGCGATTTGGGCTACGAGTGCGCTCTCGATTTCGTGTCCCGTGGTGTCACGGAAATGGAGGATGCGGCGCTTGGAGTGGCCGCCCTCGCGTCCGAGATCCAGTTCATGGTGGCCGTTTCCATTGTCGCGTTGGTCGAAGTGCACGCCGAGTTGCATCAATTCGGCGATGCGCTCAGGGCCTTCGGTGATGATCTTGCGCACAGCATCCTCGTGGCAGAGGTCCGCTCCCGCATCGAGAGTGTCGCGGATGTGGAGTTCGAAGGAATCCTCGTCACTCATCACACAGGCCACGCCGCCTTGTGCCCAGGCGGTATTCGAGTCGGCAACGGCGCGTTTGGTGATGAGGGCAACGCGGCCCTTGTCCGCTGCTTTGAGCGCGAACGACAGGCCGGCTATGCCGCTGCCGAGGACGATGAAATCAAATTCTCTCATGGGATCGAGGGGAGGGGGATGTTGTCGATGAGGCGGGCTTTGCCGAGAAAGACGGCAACGGCAAGCCGTCCGGCGGTCTTCCGGTTGGATAGCGAACGCAGTGTCGAGGCATCCACCGCCTCGATGTAGTCGATGCGAGCGCCGGGAATTTTGCCGATTGCGGCGGTGCAGGATTTCATGATCGCTCTCGGGCTTTTGAGTTTCGAAGCCTCGGCCATGGCCGCATGAATACGGGGAGCGAGTGTGCGCTCGGCAGGGGTGAGATAGGCGTTGCGGGAACTGGCGGCGAGACCATCCGGCTCGCGCACCGTGGGGAAGGGCTCGATGGCGATGGGAAAATTCAAATCCCGCACCATGCGGCGTAGGGTGGCCAGTTGTTGCCAGTCCTTTTCGCCAAAAACGGCGTGCGTGGGCTGGGTGGCGAGGAAAAGTTTGGCCACAACCGTGCAGACGCCTCCGAAATGCCCGGGTCGGCTCCGCCCGCAGAGCGTCTCCGAGAGGTTCGACTCAGCAACGGTCACGCTGGCATCGGACGCATACATCTCATCCACTCTAGGAAGAAAAACGGCATCCGCCCCGGCGCGCTTGCAGACCGCGAGATCCTTCGCAAGCGGACGAGGGTAGGCGTTGAAATCCTCTTTCGGGCCGAATTGTGTCGGGTTTACGAAAATCGAAACCACGACTTCGCCGTCTGTTCCCGCCAATTTGCGGGCGTGGCGGATAAGCGCCTCGTGGCCGTGATGAAGAGCCCCCATTGTGGGAACCAGAACAACTTTTTTCTCCAACCCCTTTCGCCAACGCCTGGCGGCTGCAATCGTTTTCAGGGATTTCATAACGGCAATCATTCCTCCTGGGCGACCAGAGTGCTTGGAGACAACTCTTTGTCTGGCGGGGCCGTTTTTGGGTTAATTTTGCGCCGGCGCGGCAGCTTCGGGAGCGGGTTCCAGAACGGCATTTTCCACCTCAGGGGTGGACTGCGGCGCAACTTCTGCGGCACTGGCGGCGGGTGTGGCCTCGACCACTGGAGTCGCTTCCACAGCGGGAGTCGTCTCAGGAGTGCTCACAGGAGCTGGTGCCGGTGTTGAAACCGCAGCCGGCACGGGCTCGCTCAGGAGTTTTTTCTGAATGGCGGATTTGCCGGAATTCGCCTTCGCGGTGAGGATGGAAAGAAGAAGAGTGATCGCGAAAAAGGCGATGCCCAACCAGGTGGTGAATTTGGCCAAAACATTGGTCGTTTGTGAGCCGAAGACATTGTCCGTGATTCCACCACCGAATGCCGACCCCAATCCCTCGCTGCGCGGACGCTGCATGAGGACAACCAAAATCATAAACGCACAAACCAAAACATGGAGAGCGATGAGTAGTGACAAAATGATGGACATAGAAGAGTCGAGGAAATTAGTCGCAGTCGCGCTTTAGTAAAGACAAGAAATCACTGGTTTCCGGGGGGAACCACACCCGGTCCACCCCTTGTTCCGGCGGCTTGCGCGATCATTTGGGGGAAAAGAAGCGATGCCGATTCGACGACGGCTTTAGGGCCTGTCATCTTCACAAAGACATCACCGGATTGTTCATCGGCAAGGATTGCTCCCAGTAGGGCGTAGTTTTCCAGCGGGGTGGTGGGGCCTCCGGGCATGCCGCTTTGGAATGTGCCTGCGGCCTGGACATAATAAATGCGGGTGCGGCCCTCATTGACCTCGTTCTGTGAGGTCGGGCCACCTTGAAACTGCCCGAACCAACGGTCGATATTGGCTTTTATTCCCCCTCCTTGGCCGGGACCGAAGTGGAAGAATGTCACCTCGGCTTTTTCCTGATTGGTGCCCGGAACCTGCAGTTGAGCCTTCCGCATAGTGCTGGAGGGAACGATCCATTTCCAGGTATCTGGACGGGTGAATGTGAACGCTCCGACTTGGAACTCCAGCGGGTCTGCAGCCAAAAGGGAGGTGGATGTTGCCAGGAGTAAAAAAAAGGATCGAAGTGTCATCGTGGGCTGCGGATTTCTGGAGGAGTGGCTTGTGGTGTTGGGATGGGGGTTGGTGTTGAATTTGGTGTTGGTGTTGAGATAGGCGTCGGTGTGGGCGTTGCCACGGGAATTTGCGGGTTGGTATTTGTCGTGGACGGCGGTGCTGGCTGAGCGCTGGTTCCTGTGTTGGTGGATTGCTGAACCCCTGACTGAGCGGCGTCGCCGACGGCTTGGGCGTCGACTCCGGCCACGCTCTCGACAATCTGGCTGGTGATCTGTGTGGCTTGTTGGGGTTGAGCCGCAGCGACGGAGGCTGCGATTTGCGCGGCTGCTTCAGGAACGGCTGCCGCAACAGAGGCTGCGATTTGAGGGGCGCTGGATGGTGCCACAGAGGCAACCGCACCGGCGACAGCTGCGGCGGCTGATGGGACGGCTTGGGCCACGCTGGTGGCGATGGCTGCGGCTGAGGATGGGACTACTGTGGCCACAGAAGCAGCAATCTGGGCAGCCAGCGAAGGCGAGGCCAAGGCAGCGGTGGATGCGATTTGAGGCGCGGCGTTCGGGGCGAGTTCAGCGGCGGCGGCGGCAATTTCGGCGGCGGCTGCGGGTGATTCTGTGGCGAGTTGTTGGACAGCTTCAACGACGGCTTCATCTCCTTTGGTTGCTGCTTCCTCCAGCGTTTTTTGCTGTTCAGGCGTGAGGGATGAGGATGCGGACTCGCGGTTTTGAGCGGCGGCCACCACGGCTTGAGCGAAAACGGCTTGTCCGGAGGATCGTTGGGAGGACACGGAGGATAAAATGCTGCTGCCCGCCTCTGCAGAGAGTTGGCTGGTGGTGGGTGCTTGGATTGTTCCTCCTTGTCCGGACTGGGACGGCGTCACGGTAACCGTGCTTGCCGTGCCTGCGGGAACGGGAACGCTGTCGCTTCCACCAGCAGAACGAACGCCTACCTCGCCCGTGGCCACGCCAACAGTGAATGCTTTCGGTGTGCCGTCTGAGTTTTTTACAGCACTGGTCTTGAAATCCGTGCCACGAATGCCTGCCGTCCCGATCGGTGTGCTTACTTCCAAGCTCGATCCGGGTTTGAGTTTTTTGACGCCAGTGATGATGTCGCCATATTCAAGAAATCCCGTAGTTTTGGATTTGGATGGCTCTGATTTCATCTCCGCAAGTTTTTCGGGGGCAACATCCCATGGTGCCTGTTGGAATTCCTGGATGAGAAACTTGGAGGAGGGGGCGACTTCCATGACGATGCCATTTTCGAAGGCGAGTGAGGCCTTGGCTTTCGGGCCTGTGGTGATGACCTGGCCTTGTTTCAAAATTGCGCCTTTCGAGGGGGCTTGGGTTTGGTCGCTTGAAGAGCTTGAGATTTTTACATCGCCCTCGAATGCAGTGAGAACAATGATGCCATTCTTCATTGGGGCATCGGCGGGCTCTTGGGCTTTGGCGCTTGCCTGAAATGCTAAAAATGCAATCGCAAGCACTTGAAATGCGGTTCGTAGGGTGGTTGAAAGATTCATAAGAAATACCTTGATTTCCCATGCCTAAACTTCCGTCTTCCCCACTACAAGGCAAAATACGGCCACCGAATCGAGATTTTTCATGGCTGAAATTATTCATTTCGCAAGCGGCGGGTCTTTGTGTTTACTCCACGCGCTTATGGAAAATGTCATTATTGTTGGCACTGGATGTGCCG
>CANKXQ010000040.1 GCA_947487745.1 Spartobacteria bacterium
AAGAGCTTGATAATCGATCGAGCTTTCAGCCTTGGTCGGATCCTCATGCCCTGTGAAAATCGTGAGCATGGTGTTGTGGGCCCTGTGTGTCACTGGAATCCCCGCATAGGCTGGCCCGGAGATGGCTGATGTGACTCCCGGCACAATTTCAAACCGGCATCCCGCCTCTTGAAGCATCTCGGCCTCTTCTCCGCCCCGCCCGAATAAAAAAGGATCTCCACCCTTGAGGCGGGTCACTATTTTTCCCTCGAGGGTTTTTGCCACAATCAGGGCATTGATCTCCTCCTGCCTCAGCGTGTGTGCGCCAGCTTTTTTGCCGACATAGATTTTTTCAACACCGGAGCGCGCGTGGCGGAGAAGTTGGGGATTGCAGAGATAGTCATAGACAAGCACATCGGCCCGCTCGATGCATGCGCGGCCCTTCAGCGTGAGGAGAAGAGGATCACCGGGACCGGCACCCACCAGAAAACAAATTCCTTGAGACATATTGCGAAAAACCCTGCCAGCTTCTGAGTCGTGAAGAAATCCTTTTGATTGCTGGATAAATTCGCAGGAGCACCCCATGCTGCTCGAATGCTCGAAGCAATCGAAAAACTTCTCGCCCTCCAAGACCGGGACCAAAAGCTCCGCACCCTCCGACTCGAACTTCAGGCCGTGCCTAACGAGGTCGCATCAAAACAAAAACTCATCGCAGAATCCGCTGCCCGACTGGAACTCTCACGCACGCGAGCCAAGGCCATCGAAGTCGAAAAAAAATCCCTCCAGATTGATGCCGCCGCCAAGAGGGACCAAATCAGCCGTTACAAAACGCAGCAACTTCAGACGCGCAAAAACGAGGAATACACCGCCCTCTCGCACGAAATCTCGAACGCCGAGAAGATCATTTCAGGAATCGAAGACAAAGAACTCGCCCTCATGGAAGAGGCCGACAGCCTCGCACCTGAAATCGCCGCAGCGGATAAAACCCACGCCGATGAAAAAGCACGCATGGAAGGCCAGATCAGTCTTCTTCGCGAGAAGGAAGGAAACTTGAAAAAGCGCATCGAAGAAGTCCAACAAAGCCGCGCAGCCGCTCTCGAGGGAATCGATGAGGAACTTCTCGAACGCTACGAGCGTCTCTTCGAAACCAAAAATGCCCGCGCCGTCGTTTCCGTTGAGCACGATGTCTGCACGGGTTGCCACATGAAAATCACCGCCCAGACCAGTCTGGCGCTGCGCTCTGACAAATCCGTTATTTCCTGTCCCCAATGCGGTAGGCTGCTTCACCTCCCGGCCTGAAATTTTCCAAGACGGCGGCGATGACTTTTTCCATGGAGATTTCCTCCATGCAGCGGAAGTCGATGGGGCATTCGCGAAGGAAGCAGGGGCTGCATTCCACTTTTTGGCGGATGACTCTGCTGCGGGGGCTGCGGGGGCCGGTGAGGATGGGTTCGGTGGAGCCGAAAATGGCGACGAGCGGTGTGCCGATGAAGTCGGCGAGGTGCATGGTGCCGGTGTCGTTGGTCAGAAGGCCACTGAGCTTGGAGAGCAGATCCATCAACTCGCCGAGTGTGGTTTTTCCTGTGAGGTCGGTGACATTTGGGAGTCCGTGTGAGATCTCGCGGGCGATTGTGGAGTCGGCGGCCGTGCCGAGGACAACCCAACTGCAATCGAGCTGTTCGTTGACTTGCTGGATGAGCATACGGAATTTGTAGGCTGGCCAGCGTTTCGCGGGGCCGTATTCCGCGCCGGGGCAGATGCCGATGACGCAGTCCTTGCCACTCGGCTTCCAAAGCGAAATGGCAGCGGGCATGGCATCCGCTCCGCAACGGGCGGCGATGTGCCAGTAGCGGTCGGCGTGGTGGAGCGGGGTGGATTTTTTGCGAGGAATGATGACTTGGTCGAGGAACGCGGCGCGCGCGTGTCCAGCGTAGCCAACGCGGCGCCGGATGCCGGCGAGCCAGACCTCGAGGGCGGAGCGCAGGGAATTCGGAAGCAGGACGGCGGCTTCAAACTGGCCTCGCAGTTTTTCTGCGGTGGCAAAAATCGACTCGCGAGGATCGATGCCGATCACCTCGTCCACATCCCCCACCCTCTGCCAGAGACCAGCGAGCTTTTGTGGGCATAGGACGGCAACGCGGGCGTCGGGGCGGCCGAGTTTGAAGGCCCTCACGGCGGGAATGGACATGACGGCGTCTCCGAGCCAGTTTGGCGAGCGAACGACGATGCGGAAGGGTGCGGGATCGGGTTCGCTGGGAGGCAAGTAGATACCCCGCTTGGCTTCGTTGATGAGGAAATTCGGCAGCGGGGTCTTCCAGCGGTTGTGAACCCAGAACCAGTCGGCCGGCGAGACGCGGATTTGTTTTTCGAGGGCTTTGTTGATGTCCAGCGTGAGTTGCTCGGGCTTGTCGGCGGACCACGGGACTTCAGGACTGAGCACCACGCGCCAGCGGGCGAAGCCGGTTGTATAGATGGCGGCCGGTATCACGGCGGCATTGGTGCGGATGGCCAGCGTGGCGGAAAGAGGAGAGGTCGAGCAGAGCCGTTTAAAAAACGGCGTCCAGACCCCGCTGTTTCCGGCGTGTTGATCCACGAGGACACCGAGGATTCCCGGCTCGCGCAGCAGGGCGAGTGCGCCTTGGAAGCCCTCCTTGCGGTCAAAGGTCTGAACACCCAACCGACGGCGGTCGCGATTCACGAGATCATCTACCAGTTTGTTGTGGAGGGCCTGATAAACCGTGCCGAAATGCGCCTCTGGAACCTGAAAAACCAACTGGGCGTAGAGTTCCCAGTTTCCGATGTGATTGATGGCAAGAAGCACGGGGCGCCCCTTGGCGATGCTTTGCCGGATGGCGTCGAGATTTTCGATTTGAGCGATGCGCTCGATCTCCTTTTGGGAGAGGGTTGGAATTTTTATAGCGCTCGCAACATTGGCTCCCAGAGTGGTGAAGTGCTTGAAAGCGAGAGCACGGATGGCTGCCTCGGACATTTCCCCACTGAATGCCACGCTCAGATTTTCCCTTGCGAGGCGGCGGTAGCCGGGCAGGATGAGCCAGAGCAAAGCGCCCACCGCTTGTCCCAAAACAAAACACACGGAAAGCGGCAGGAGTCGGATAAACCCGAGGGCGAGCAATGCCAAAATGTAAACCAGACGATCTGCCATGACGGACACTTTATCTAACGGGAATCCCACGCTGACGGAAACCAATTCCATTCAACCGGGCGGCATCGTGGGCATACTTGGTGGCGGACAACTCGGCCGCATGCTGGCCATCGCCGCGCGCCGAATGGGCTACCGCGTTCACGCCTACGAACCGCAACCCGACTGTCCGGCCGGACAGATTTGCGATCTCGAAGTGAATGCCCCCTACACTGATTCCGCCTCGCTGCGGGCTTTTGCCGAGGGGGTGGATGTCATTTCCTTTGAATTTGAAAACATACCGCGCTCGGCAGTCGAGGCGGTGGCATCGCTACGCCCAGTGAGGCCGCGCGGCGAAGTGCTACACATCTGCCAAAACCGCGAGCGGGAGAAAACCTTTCTTCAAGCGAACGGTTTCCCCTGCGCGCCTTTCCGCGTGGTGGATTCCGGTGAGGCATTGCGCACGGCACTGGCGGAAATCGGCACGCCGGCCGTGCTGAAGACGGCGGATTTTGGTTACGATGGAAAAGGACAAATCAAACTCACCGGCGAAGTCGATGCCGACGAGGTTTGGAGGCAGTTTGGAGCGCCTCGCGGTGTTCTGGAAAAGTGGATTCCCTTTCAGGCCGAGCTTTCAGTGGTCTGCGCCCGCGGATTGGATGGCACCATCGCCGCATTTCCAGCCTCGGAAAACATCCACACCAACCACATTCTCGACCTCTCGATCGTCCCGGCGCGTTTTGCCGCATCGATTCTGAAAACGGCGGAGGAACTCGCTTCGGAAATCACTCGCAAACTGGATGTGGTCGGCCTGCTGGCTGTGGAGTTTTTTCTGACATCCAACGGCGAACTTTTGGTCAATGAACTCGCCCCGCGACCCCACAATTCGGGACACTTCAGCTTCGACGCATGCGTGACGAGCCAGTTTGAGCAGCAACTCCGCGCTGTGTGCGGGCTTCCACTCGGATCCCCCGAGCTTCTGAGGCCTGTCGTGATGTGGAATATCCTGGGCGATCTGTGGAAAAATGGCACGCCGGACTGGAGCGCCCTGCTCGGCGATCCTCGCGCCAAACTACACCTCTACGGAAAATCCGAAGCGCGCCCAGGCCGAAAAATGGGGCATATGTGCCTCATGGCGGGGACAATCGAGGAGGCCTTGGCAGGCATAAAAAAACTGCAAGCCGTCGTGTCACGAAAGGCCTGAAACTCAGTCGGAGACTCCGATTTTTTCAAGAAGGCGGGGAATGTCGATATGGCGGGCCACGAGGTCCTGGATGCTCTCGATTTTCCTGGTATCGTCCGGCTGAGTCTTGATCGTGAGAGAGAAAATACGCTGGGCGATGGAGTAGCTGTCCATCGACGAAAAAACGACCGGGAGGTTGGTTTGTTGCAGCAGTTCCAACAGCGTGCGGTGCGGTTTGAGATCATCCGAGAGAATAAGTCCGCTGAGCCTTCGCTCACTGAATTCAGAGGCCTCTGATATGGCTGCGAGAACGATGTCCTCGCGGTCGCCGGGCACAATCAACAGCGTGCCATGCGAAAACTTGCGGCGAATATTGACCGCACTGACAGCCCCCATCACGACATCCGAGGCATGATTGCGGGCGAAGCGGGCATTGCAATAAAAGGTGCCGCGAATCGTATCCGCGATTTGCCGGAGGGATGGCTCGGCGAGATTTTTTTGCACGGGCATGACGCCAAGTAATTCCAATCCGAGGCGTGCGAATCCGCGACGGGCGAAATCGGCCGTCTGCTCCATTTTTTCTGGCAGAACCTTGTTCATCACAACGCCGACGACCTCCACACCCTCGCGGTCGAAGAGCGCTTTGTTGAGAGCGCCTTCATCAATCGGCAGCCCGATTCCACCTGGCACAACAAGCAGAACCTTGCTTGCGAGAATTCGAGCGACAGTCGCATTTGAAAGATCGAATACAGCCCCCACTCCGGCATGGCCGCTGCCTTCGATGATGGCGAAGTCCTTTTCCCAACAGGAACGGTCAAACGAATGCTGAATCCGCCTCACGAGCGCTTCGTGGTTCGCCTCATTGATGTATCGGCGCGTAAAATCCGGCTCAACCGTGATTGGGCTCATGTCCTCGATCGGTATGCGGGTTTCATACACCGTTTTCATGAGGAGGCTGTCCTCATCGACCCGGCGTCCATCGACCTCCGTGAAACGCTGTCCCACAGGCTTGATGTAGCCGATGCGCAGGAACTGTTGCCTCAAAGCGGCATAAAGGCCGAGGGATGTCGTCGTTTTACCCGTGTCCTGCTCCGTGGCTGCAATGAAAATGCGCGGCGTGACGGTGTTCAAAGTCTCAATCCGCGTCCTCGTCGGGAGGATAAAGTTTGCGGTATTCGATGGCTTGCAGAGCGACTATCGCCGCCATGCTGAGAATATCCTCGGCTGAGGCTCCCCGTGGAAGGTCGGCGGCTGGGCGGGTGAATCCCATGAGAATCTGCCCGTAGGTGTTGCAGTCAGCGAAAAGGCGCGTGAGCTTGACGGCTATATTGCCGCTATTGAGGTCGGGAAAAATGAGAACGTTTGCCTTGCCGCCAACATGGCTCTCGCCCAGCTTGATCTCCGAAAATGCCGGCTCGAGGGCGGCATCAGCCTGCATCTCGCCATCAATCGTCATGTCCGCGCCCGCTTTCTCAGCGATGTGGCGGGCCAGTTCCACCGCTCCAGAGACTTTTTCCGTGGATGCCGTGCGGGCGCTACCTTTGGTGGAAAAGCTCAGAAGAGCAATGCTCGGGCGGTGTCCGAAGACCTGGCGGGCCAGCAAACCGGCCTGAACAGTGATGGTCGCAAGCTGCGACATCGTGGGGTCTGGAACCACGCCCGTGTCGGCGAAAAACAAGACACCATCATCGCCATAGGGACGGTTGTGGAGTTCGACAATCGTGCAGGATGAGATCACATCCGCAAATGGCAGCGGCTTCACCAAATGAAGCATGGGCCGCAGCAAGGCGCCTCCAGAGGCGCTGGCTCCACCGGCAAGGGCATCGGCCAAGCCGTATTGAACCATCATGGCCGCAAAATAATTCGGCCGGACCATGAGCGCGCGGCTGTCCTTCAACTCCACCTTGCGGTAACGCTCGATGCGCTCCAGGCGGCGGCAGAACACAGGAAGCTCGGAGGATTTCTCGGGATTGATAATTGCCACATGGTCGAGGCTGATGGATTCCCGCTGGGCGATATCCTGAATCACTTCCCGCCGTCCCAGCAGGATCGGTATGCCGAGTTGACTCTGGTAAAAAAGCTCCGCGGCCTTTATCACACGGGGCAATTCACCGTCCGGAAAAACAACCCGCTTGGGATGTTTCCTGACCTTTTCAAAAATTGATTCAATAAACCTCATGCCCTCTGCGATGGATTCCAAACTGACGAAGAATGCCGGTCGAGACAAGGAGAACATCCACCCGCAAGGCTTCCTGAAGGCGCGCGGGCGGGCCGTCAATTTACAGCGCAGGCCGCTCATCATGGGGATTTTGAATATCAACGACGATTCATTTTCCTCGGATGGAAAAATCGACACCGACTGGGCGCTATCCCGCGCCGTGGAGATGATCGCCGAGGGCGCGGACATCATCGATGTGGGAGGCGAAAGTGCCCGAACGAACAGGGAGGCGATCAGTGAGGAGGAGGAACTCCGGCGCGTCAGGCCGTTTCTTGAGAAATTCCGAGACGCCATGAAAAAGGCCAACCCCCGCGATGCGGATCAGCTTTTTCCCCCGCTCCTTTCCCTGAACACCTGGCGTCCGGGAGTCATCGAGGGCTCTTTGGAGGCGGGCTTCGACATTCTGAACGACATGAGCGGCCTCCCCGACGCAACGCATGCACGACTCTGCTCACGCATCGGAGCTGCGCTTTTGATCATGCACTCGCGCGGCGAGCCCAAGGTGAGGCACACGCATGTGACCTACCCGGATGTCATGAGCGAGCTGCAGGAATTCTTTGAACAAAAAACTGCTCTGGCCATCGAGGCAGGCATTCCTCGCGAGTCGTTAATCCTGGATCCTGGGATCGATTTTGCAAAGCAGGTGGATGACAACCTCCGCATCTTCCGCGAACTCGGCAGGATCACAGCGAAAGGGTTTCCCGTCCTATTGCCCGTCTCCCGCAAGAGCGTGATCGGGCGTGTGCTGGGAATCGAAAAACCGGCTGAGCGCGATGCGGGAACAATTGCCTGCATCGCGGCGGGCACGCTTCGCGGCGCGTCCATTTTCCGCGTGCACAATGTCTCTGCAGCATGGTTCGCGATTCGCGCAGTGGAGGCCTTGAAATGAGAAACGCCGTTCTGCTGTGCCTCCGAGTTGCGCTGGCGGGACTGTTTTTTTATGCCGGCGCTGTGAAGGCTGGCGCGAGTCAGGAATTCGCCATTGCACTGATGCCCTTCACATTCGTTCCTCCTGATTGGACGATGCCACTCGCGCTGACCCTGGCTTGGATGGAAATAATCGCCGCGATTTTTCTCCTCCTGCCTCGGGTTTTTCCTCTGGGGGCCGCCTTGGTCGGCAGCTTGTGCGTGTTGTTTATCGGTGTTCTTTCATGGGCCTTTTCGATTGGCATTATTGTAAGCTGCAGTTGCTTCGGATCGGATGATTCACCATCCGCTTGGAAAATGCTTTTGGCCATCGGCCGCGATATCCTTCTCTTCGGTGCGGCCGTAGCCATCTTGGTGCTGCCCCGCATTGGGAAGAACACCTGAGCATCCCGCCGCTTGCGTGGCAGCGAGCGAATGTTAATTTCCACCTGTGAACAAGTCCGCCATCCCTGTGCAAATCCGAGCTCTCATTCCCACAAATGCGGGAACCGCCGTGTTTCTGGGAAATGATGAAAAAGTCTTCACCATCTACATCGACCAAGCGATTGGTGCGGCGATCAGCCTCTATCTGAACAGCACCGAAAAGGAGCGCCCCCTCACGCACGACCTTCTGGCCAATGTCCTCACCTCGCTCGGAGCCAAGGTCGAGCGCGTTGCCATCAATGACTTCAGAAATGGCATCTATTATGGCCGTCTGATCATCACAGCGGAGAACGAACTCCAGCAGCGCAAGATCATTGAACTCGACGCCCGCTCCAGTGATTGCATGGCTATGGCCGCGCTTCAAAAGTCGCCTATCTATGTCAGCAGCGTCGTTTGGGATGAAGTGGAGGATATGACGCCCCTCCTCGAGCGCCTCCAGCAAGGTGAAGGCGGGACGGAAAAAGAAGAGGAGTAACAGAATCCGCCCACCCGTATCCGGCGACTGATTTCAAAAATCAACTGCCGGTGCCAATATAGCGGGCATGATAGCCGCCAAAATCCCCCATCTCACCGACCGGCGGCACCGAGCGCATGTCGTAAACGGTGTCGCTGACGATTGTGCCGCTGTGAATGTCATACACCATGACCTGCGCCTTGCCTTGAGTGCGGAAATCCTCATTCCGAACGGCAATGAAGCGGAGGGATTTTTTGGAATACTCGCCGGTGCGTGCCACATAGTCCCTCGCGCGATCCTCGGCGACTTGGCGCTGACGCTTGGTCGCTTGGTTTCGAGAGATCAAATAAGCGCCACCTCCGGCTGCCAGAGCGGCTCCGGCTGTAACCGGGATGGTCACGGCTGGATTCACGCCTGTGAGTGCAAGCGGGAGACCGACCGCGAGACCCGTGGCCACGCCTGCAACGGCGGCATTCTCACCGGGAGTGAGATTGGAGCAACCACTCAGGGCGATCGATGCAGCAACGGGGAGACAAATCAAACGAACCGGCATGGATGAAATTTTCATACGGGAGAAAAATTAGGCACGGATTTTTGAAAAACAAGTGCGGTCATGTTCTTAGGTCGCGCTTGATCTCGCTTGTAGGAACTCGCCGCTTGCGGCGGGCGGCGTTTCGTTGATTAATGAAGAGGTCTTCGCCAATCCACCGCATGGGTTTTTCCAATTTCTTCAATCAAGCCATCACCAGCAAATCGCCCACCCTGCGGGCTTTTGAATCCCTGCTGGAGCCGATGAATGATGCCGGACTCGAGTCCCTCGCCGGGCGTTCCGCAGCCGTGACGCGAAGACACTTCGGCCGCACGATGAGGCTCTTCGCTCCCCTCTACCTCTCGAATGAATGCATCAACTCCTGCGCCTACTGTGGATTTTCCCGGGAGAATGCCATCCAGCGTGTGACCCTTGAGATCGAGCAGGTCCCCGCTG
>CANKXQ010000041.1 GCA_947487745.1 Spartobacteria bacterium
CCGGTCTTGCTTTGAAGATATGCTGAAATGATTTCCTGGATTTGTTTTGAATGGGAGCTTGCCTCTCTGGAGTTGCCTGTGCCGTCCGTTCCACCCCTCATCCTGCGACCTGCGGAGAAGGGGGAGGAGGAGACGGCCCTCAAGGTTTTGCTCACGGCTTTCGCGATGGATACCGCATGGGGGGACATCAGTCGCAGGCTCGAAGAGGGCATGGGGCGCTATGTGGAAGAAGCCTTCGACAGGCCAGACCCCTCTTGTATCGTAGCTCTTCACGGCCAGCGTGTCATCGGAGCCTCGCTGCTTGATGCCAACCCTGACGCAGGAAATCACCTGCTCAGCGGCCCGATGATTCTCCACGAATACCGGAATCGCGGCGTGGGAAGCGGCTTGCTCGCTGCCTCGCTGATTTTTCTTCGCGACAAAGGACTCACCAAAGTGCGCGGCGTCACGCGGGCCAATTCGACGGTCTCCCGTTTTGTGTATCCGAAATTCTCCAGCGTCCAGTCGCCGTATAATCAAGATCCGCTCCAATCCTCAGGTCGCTGATTTTTTCGCTTCCCTCCAGCTGGCTGATCCACAATGCTCCCACTCAGGATGAAGGGCTTTTTCGGTCAATACGAAACAGGGGAATTTTTTGACGAGATGTTTGAGGCGGATGGAACCGTTCGCCCTCACTACTTAAAAATTTTGGAGCGCTTCTCGGAAATGGACACGGCCTCATTCGAGTCCAAGCGGGCTCTGGCGGAAATGACCTACCTCAACCAAGGTATCACCTTCACGGTTTACAGCGGCGATGAGGGCACGGAGCGCATCATGCCGTTCGATCTTGTGCCGCGCATCATTCCGGCTGACGAGTGGCGCTTGATTGAGCGGGGGTTGGAGCAGCGCCTGCGCGCCCTGAATCTCTTTTTGCATGATATCTATCACGATCAACGGATCGTGAAGGAGGGAGTGATCCCGCTGGAGATCATTCGCACCGCCAAGCATTACCGACCCGAGTTGGTCGGGCTTGATGTGCCCCACGATATTTACATCCACATTTGCGGATCGGATCTCATCCGGGGAGCTGATGGCACCTACATGGTCCTCGAGGATAATGGCCGCTGCCCGTCCGGCGTTTCCTATCTTCTTGAAAACCGCCAGGCAATGAAGCGGGTGTTCCCGAAACTTTTCAGCCGACATGCCGTGCGTTCGGTGGACCGCTATCCTCAGGAACTCCTCGAAGTGTTGCGCTATGTGGCTCCGCGGGGAAATCCTGATCCGACCGTGGTGGTGCTCACGCCGGGTATCTACAACTCTGCCTACTTCGAGCATTCGTTCCTCGCTCGCTCGATGGGAATCGAAATCGTGGTCAGCCAGGATCTCGTCGTGAAAGACGCCTGCGTTTACATGAAAACCACGAAGGGGCTGAAAAAAGTCGATGTCATCTACCGCCGCATCGATGACGATTTTTTGGATCCCACCGTTTTCCGCAAGGATTCCGTGCTCGGCGTTCCCGGAATTGTGAACGCCTACCGCGAAGGCAATGTGAACCTCTGCAATGCGCTCGGCACCGGCGTCGCCGATGACAAGGTGACCTACTACTATGTGCCGGCGATGATCAAATTCTACCTCGGTGAGGATCCGATCCTTCCGAATGTCGAGACCTATCTCTCGGCTGTGGATTCCGACCGGAAATTCATTTTGGAAAACCTGGAGAATCTTGTCGTCAAGGCTGCCAACGAGAGTGGCGGCTATGGGATGATGATCGGTCCAAGCGCCACTCGCGAGGAGATCGAAAAATTCCGCGCGGCGATCAGTGCCGATCCCCGTGGATACATCGCGCAGCCGGTCATCAGCCTGTCTCGCTCGCCCTGCTATTTCGATGGAAAATTCGAAGGCCGCCACATCGATTTGCGGCCCTACATTCTCATGGGTGAAAAAACAACGATTGTGCCCGGCGGGCTCACGCGTGTCGCCATGCGCAAGGGTTCGCTGGTCGTGAACTCCTCGCAGGGCGGGGGCAGCAAAGACACTTGGGTTCTCGACGAAGCGGAGGCCACATGCTGAGCCGCGTTGCCGATTCCTGCTTCTGGCTGAGCCGCTACATCGAGCGGGCCGAGTCGAGCGCGCGCATCCTCGATGTGAATATCCAACTCGTGCTCGATTCCGAGGATCAGAGTGCAAATGGCGCCAACGACCTCTGGCGGCCCATACTTTCGACTCTTGCCGAGCAGGAGCTTTTCGAGAGCCAACATGGGGAATTGAATGGCGACACGGTGATGGAATTCGTGACATTCGAAAAAGCGAACTCCAGTTCGATTTTATCGTCTGTGACGCTCGCCCGTGAAAATGCCCGCACCGTGCGCGAGCAGATATCCAGCGAGATGTGGGAACAGTTGAATCGCCTTTATCTCCACCTCCAGAGCCCTGCCGCCCGTGCAGCCTTCCGTGAAAGCCCGATCGGCTTCTACCGAAGCCTTGTCGACCAATTTCACTCCTTCCAAGGCATCACCGACGCGACCATGACGCATGGCGAGGGGTGGCACTTCCTGCAGGCGGGAAAATACATCGAGCGGGCGGATGCCACATCCCGCGTTCTGGATTTCAAATACCATGTTCTCCTGCCAAGCGAAGAGCGTGTGGGCGGCAATGTGGACATCACGCAGTGGATGGCTGTGCTCCGCTCCTGCAGCGCAATGGAGGCTTACCTGAAGCTTTTTCACGGGCGCGTTACCAGTTGGGAGGTCGCTGGTTTTTTAATACTCCACGACAGCTTTCCGCGTTCGATCCGCTTCAGTGTGGATGCGCTTGACCAGGCACTCCATAGCATTTCCGGTAGCGAGCGTGGGCATTTCAGCAACGAAGCCGAGAGGCTCTCAGGAATGCTGCGTTCGACGCTCGACTACACGACGGTGGACAGCATTTTCCAATCGGGCCTCCATCAATACCTCGACCAAACGCAGACGCGCATCAGCGAAGTCTCGCGGGCATTGGCCCAAACCTACTGCAGTTGGCTGTGACTCAAGAAGAATCCTCTCCGCGTCCACTCACCCTCACGGTGCTGGACACCTACGCCTTCGAGACCTTGCTAAAGCGGGTCGCCCGCTCGTTTCAGCTCTCATTGCGCATTCTGCCGGCGCAACTCCGTCCTGCCCTCTCCCTGGCCTACATGCTGGCGCGGGCTTCGGACACCATTGCCGATGCCTCGACTGCGCCGGACTTCCAGCGCCTCGCGCTTCTGCGCGGGCTACCCGATCTTTTTCCTGAGAAGTCTCCGGATCTCGGTCTCGGCGGAGCCGAGCGCGAGTTGCTTAACCTCATGCCGCGCTTGCTGGAGGCGCTGAAAACTCTTCCCGAGCGCGATGAGATCATTGCCCAATGGCGTATTATTCTTCAGGGCCAGATTTTCGATGTGGAGCGCTTTGTGGTTCCATCCGCCGACACCTCTGCCGCGCCTTTGACCCCGGAGGAGCTGGAGGAATACACCTATCTTGTCGCCGGCAGCGTTGGCGAATTTTGGACGCGCATGTGCTTCAAGCATGTGCCGGATTACTCCACGAAGCCGCTTGAGGAAATGCTGCCGCTCGCCCGCCGTTTCGGTCAGGCATTGCAGTTCGTTAACATCTTGAGGGACCGCCGCTCGGATGCCGACGCGGGCCGCATTTACATTCCCGATGAGCGTTTCTATGTGGAAATGCAGCATGTCACCGAGTTGCTGCAATCCGCCGCCGAATACACCGCTGCCATCCAGCCTCGTGCCCTCCGTGCGGCCTGCGCGCTTCCACTCGACCTCGCCAACCAAACCCTCGCCCTCGTCGCGCAACATCCGCTTGGCGTGGGCGTGAAAGTGCCCCGCTACAAGGTCTGGCTCGCTTTTGTGAAAGCCTTCTGGCGCTGAGCCCGAGGCTAAATCTGAGACTCCGCGCGGGTTTGATATCCGGCCACGAATTGCTCGCGAAATGCTTGGAAGGTGCCCTTCAAAATATGCTCCCGCGCCTGGCGTGTCAGGTTGAGGTAGAAGTGGAGGTTGTGGATCGATATCAGCCGAAGGCCGAGGATTTCTTCTGCTTTCACAAGGTGCCGCAGGTAGGCGCGGGTAAAGTTGCGGCAGGCGTGGCATTCGCACCCTGCCTCGATCGGGCCGGTATCCTCGGCGAATGGCGCGTTCTTGAGATTGATGGTGCCTGTGGCGGTGAAGGCTGTTCCGTTGCGCGCCAAGCGGGTCGGCAACACGCAGTCGAACATATCCACGCCACGTGCGATCATTTCGATAATCTGCGGCGGTGTGCCGAGCCCCATGGCGTAGCGCGGATGATCCGCCGGCAGGAATGGGACGGCATTCTCAATGGCGCGGAACATCTCGTTCTCCGGTTCGCCGACGCTCACGCCGCCCACGGCGTAGCCATCGAAGCCTATTTCCACAAGGGCCCGTGCGCTTTTTTTCCTTAGATCGGCATGTGAGGACCCCTGCACGATTCCAAAGACAAGCGGTCGGCCTTCGAGCGGTTGGGCGTCCCACCAATCCCGGCAACGGCGCGCCCAGCGCAGGGTCAAATCCAGACTCTTCGAGGCATCCTCATGGCTGCACGGGTGCGGTGGGCATTCGTCGAAAAGCATGACGATGTCGGAGCCCAGGTCGCGTTGGATTTCCATGGAAGTCTCAGGGCCGATGAATGTCGGTGTGCCATCCAAGTGGTTCTGGAAATGGACCCCCTGCTCGGTGATTTTGCGGAGCTTCGCCAGGGAGAAAACTTGAAATCCACCGCTGTCCGTGAGGATCGGGCGGTCCCACGACATGAAACGGTGCAGACCCCCAAGGCGGGCGATGAGCTTTTCGCCTGGGCGGACATGGAGGTGGTAGGTATTCCCCAGAATGATCTGCGCGCCCAAGCCACGCAGTTCGTCCGGACTCATTGCCTTCACGGTGGCCTGAGTCCCGACCGGCATGAAGACCGGTGTCTGAACTGGACCCCGGCGCGTATGGACAGTCGCCGCTCGTGCCCCGCCTTGCGAGGCTTCGAGCGTGAAGGAAGCACTCAATGGCTTCTTACTTTTTTGGTGCCGAACCCGCGAGGGCGAGTGAGATGTCGATTACATCCGAGACCTTGTCGAGGTTCTCACCCTGTTTGATTCCATAATCACCACGGTTGATTTGGAAATTTGTGCGAACGACGAGGAGATCGCCCTGCATCTTGCCGCCGGTGCGATCCCCGAGACGACCCGGAAGGTAAGTGACTGTCACCGGGACGGTGATTTCCTTCGATACACCCTTCATGGTGAAAACGCCCTTCACATTAGCCGTGCCGGAGTTTCCGTCCTTCTTGGAATTCAAGACTTCCTTGATCTCAAAAGTGATCTCGGGGTGTTTCGCCGTGTCGAGCCAGTCTGCTCCGAGCATGTGTTCCTGCATGAGAGGATTCGGAACAGTGAGGGTTTTTGCGTCGACGATAATTTTTCCTTCGATGTCTTCCGGTTCGGCTGGATCGGCAGATATCGTGCCGCTGATGCCATTCGTCGTTCCGCTTATGGATTCCAGCGGAGCGTCGAGTTTGAAGACGATATTGTTGACTCCTTTCGGATCCTTGAAGTCGAAGGCGATCTCATCGGCGAAGGCTTGGGTGGCGAGTAGGGCAGTGAGTGCGAGGACTTGGATTTTCATGGCTTTTGGATTTTTGGATTTTTTGGTGAAAACAGGAAGCTGGCGGCGAAAATCCCGAAAGACAAGCCGATTCCGACCGCGACGAAGTCCACTCCGGGCACGAATTTTTCCTTCTTCACTTCATAAGGGATGCCGGTGATTTCATCCGTTGCAGGGATCGTGACATAGGTCTTCGTCCATCCCATGTCGGCACCGCTGAACCACCACCACGAAAGGCAGGTCGAGAGGATGAAAAGGGCGAGAAGGCGGGTGATGGTGCGAAGAGGAGATTTCATGGAGCTTTAGGTTTGTTCTGTGGTTCTGCAAGAACCTGCCGTCGAAGTTGGCTCATGTTTGGCACTTCCAGAAGCAATCTTTTGCCGTCTTTTGAAACAACGCCCGTTGCCGTCACTTTCTCTCCAACGAAGGTTTTGAGAAGTCGCGTGGAGAAATCCCCCTTCTCAGAATTCACAAAACACAGCGTGACATCGTCGGAGTCGGCTCCCTTAAAGGTCAGGAAACGCCGCGAGCCCTCTTCCCGGAACTGCCCGATTTCGCCCGTGACCGTTGCTGTTTTTCCATCGCGGCGGGCTATGGCTACCCGCTCTCCAGCGGTGAATATGTCCCTCTCCTCGCCCTCTTCGGCTGGAGGCGGCGGCGTTTTGCTTTGGCTAAGGCTGGCCGCTGCAAAAATTCCAGCAAGCGCCAGGGTTGTAACCACCGCAGCAATCCACATCGGAAAGCGTCGCGCTGGTTTACCCGGAACGGCCGGCTTTTTTGGTGCTGGCCTCGCAGACGGTTTGTTTGCTGCGGGTTGCGGATTTTTCAATCGCTCCAAATCCACAAGCGCAGAGGCTGCATGCGCTGGTCGGTCATCCGGGGAGAATGAAAAAAACTTTTCAACCCAGGCCGCGAGGCCCGCAGGCAAATCCGGCCGATACTCGGCGAGCGGGATGAAGTCGTGCTGCAAATGCGCGGCGATGATGCTCGGAATGCCGACGCCTTGAAACGGATTCCGCAGGGTGAGTGCGCGGTAAAAAACACAGCCCAGAGAGTAGAAGTCGGCACGGTGGTCGATCGGTTGGCAATTGAGTTGCTCGGGCGACAGAAAATAGATCGAGCCGGTCAGTGCGCCCGAGTGGTCCAGCGTTTGCTCGGATGGAGCTGCCATGACCTTCGCGAGGCCGAAATCCAGAAGCTTGACCCGTGCATTACCGCCCTCGGTCCAAGTGACCATGATATTCGCCGATTTGATGTCTCGATGCACCATGCCCAGCGAGTGGGCCGCGCCGAGCGCATCCAGACACTGGCGTGCAAATTCCAAAAAGACCCGCCCCTCCATAGGCTGGCTCAGATTGTCCAGGCTCTCGCCGTTGATGAATTCCATCACCACAAACACATTTTCATGGGAGGGCAGGAAGTCGAAGATCGTCACGATATTCGGATGCTGGAGGCTCGCGAGGCGCTTGGCTTCGTTGAAGGCTCCCGAGGCATCCGTGAGCGCCTCGGCGCCGGTATGCACGCTTTTGATCGCCACATGACGATTCAAAAGCTGGTCATATGCGAGGTAAACGGCGCCCTCACCGCCAGAGCCGAGCTTGCGGTCGATCACATAGCGCCCGCCGATCACTGAGGCTTCCATATCAGATTCCACGGCCGTCGACCTGAGCAGAGGCGGTGCAAAACTCAAGCCGCCATGAATTGCGATTTCGTAACAATTGTTCGAGAGACCGAGGAAGGGGAGGGGGTGTCAGAGGACCACGGCAAAGAGGAGCTGACTACCGTTGCTGCATTCCTGCCCTGGCGGGGTTCGCCGGTCCGCAGTCCATGGCCCCTGACGCCCGCAACCTAATCGCCGCAAGCAAGCGAGAACTGGTAATCCATCGATCTTGCCCGCAGGCCGCGTCCGTGCAAAATCACACGCATGTCTTCCATCAATCAGGATTCCGTTCGTCAGGCTCTCAGCGCCGTCAAATACCCCGGCTTTTCGCGTGATATCATTTCGTTTGGTTTGCTCCGCGATGTGGTGGTGAGCGGATCGGATATCGATGTGCAGTTGGTGCTCTCAACAAATGACACGGGAATTGCAAAAAAAATCCACGCCGACGCGACAGCGGTTCTAAAAGCCATGGGCGGCGCCGGCCGTGTTTCTGTGAAAATCGATGTCCAAGCCCCAGCCACCACCACCGGAGCTGTGGGTCCTGCAAAGATCGAAGGCGTGAAGCATGTCATCGCCGTGGCCAGCGGAAAAGGCGGCGTCGGAAAGTCCACCGTCGCGGCCAATCTGGCGCTCTCGCTCGCGCAATCGGGTGCCAAGACGGGGCTCTGCGATTGTGACATCTACGGCCCGAGTATTGCTCTCATGTTCGGCGGAACCAACGAACGCCCGACGGCCGATGATGACAACCGCATCATCCCCATCGAGCGGCATGGGGTCTCGCTCATGTCCATGGGTTTCCTCCTCGACGACGGCTCCCCAGCCGTCCTGCGCGGGCCGATGGTCACTCGCTACACACAGCAATTTTTGCGACAGGTCGCCTGGGGGGATTTGGATTACCTCATCTTAGACCTCCCTCCCGGCACAGGGGATATCCAGCTCACCATCGTTCAGACAGTCGCGCTTTCCGGTGCCGTTATCGTCACAACGCCGCAGGAGGTCGCGCTCATCGATGCCCGCAAGGCTATCGCGATGTTCGGCAAGACGAATGTGCCTGTCCTTGGAATCGTGGAAAACATGAGCTTCTTTTTGTGTCCGGGGGATGGAAAACGCTACGACATTTTCGGCACGGGTGGGGGTTCCCGCGAGGCGGCGAAGCTCCAGATTCCGCTGCTGGGCGAGGTGCCGATCGAGCCTCTCGTGCGTGAGGCGGGTGACACCGGGCGTCCCGCTGTGGCTGCCCATCCGGGAAGCGCGGCGGCGGGAGTTTTTCAAGGCATCGCCGAAAAAATCAGCGCCACTCTCAAGTAGCTGTCTTCTGAATCAAGGCTGGGCCTCGGGTTGCTTTGCGACCTTTGAGGAATGCTGGTCGATTTTTTGAGCAAGTGCGGGATTTTTTGGATCCAGCCCATGGGCTTTTTGCCAATAGATGATGGCTTCTGTGGTTTTGCCGAGTTTTTCGTAGGCGTCGCCGATGTGATCGAGAACCACGGGGTCGGGCTTCTCAAGAAGCGAGGCGGAGCGGAGGAGTTCGGCTACGGCTTCCGTGTAGCGCCCTTGGCGGAAAAACACCCAGCCAAGGGTATCGACATAAGCCCCGTTGTGCGGATCGAGTTCCAGTGCGCGCTGGACGAGTTGCTCGGCGATGTCCAGATTTTCGTTCCGGTCGGCCCACATATAGGCGAGGAAATTGTAGGGATCCGGATTTTCGGGATCGAGGGTGATGGCTGTTTTGATGAGTTCGGCCGCCTTCACATAGTGCCCCGCTTGCTCGGCGGCGGCGCCGTAGCTCATGTAGAAAGACTGGTCGAGCATCTCGGGATTTGAGTTTGAGGCCTCGATGAGCGTGCGCTCGAATGCCATGAGCGCTGCGGCGTGTTGCTTGGATTGGCTGAGGGAGATCGCCCGCAGGAGCGTGAAACCGGTCAGGTAGGGAAAGCGTTTCTCGGCCTCGATGGAATATTGGAGGGCGACCTCATGCTCGCCAGAGCGAAGCGCGATGCGGATGATGTCCTCGTA
>CANKXQ010000042.1 GCA_947487745.1 Spartobacteria bacterium
CGTGGCACTGACGAGGGCTGGTTTGAGAATCGGCGCGGAAATTCCGTTCAGCAGAGCGGAGGCCGCAGTGCGCCCGAGGCGGCGAAAATCATACCGCAGACGACTGATCGATGCCGACCGGAGCGCTTCTAAGCAGTTGCAGCTTCGCTCCACCCGTGAAAGGGGGTTCTTCAATGACCTCGGGAGCCCACAAATGGTCGAAGAGAAAACCACAGCATCCACGCGGGGCATTTTTCAAGATCGCATCAAGCTCGCGCCGCTGAATTTCGAGCGATGCGAATTGCGGAGGTTCCAGTGAATCGCCCTGCCTCAGCAAAGACGGCGCGGAACACACAACAAAACTCCCTGCATTCGCCGAACACACCTCCGAAAAGCCTGAGAGGATTTCCTGATAGAGACGGCTCCAATGGCACATTTCGCGTCCGATAAAGCATAGCGGCTTGCCCCGCACTTGCCCCGCGCTGGCTGCTGCGGAATAGAGACTGCCACTCGGACTTTGCCAGACCACACCCTCCAAAGCCATGTCCTTTAGAATTCGAAAAATTGTGAAAGGGTGGAGATTCAGATCCTTGGAAAGCGCTGCCAATGTTGGCAGGCACTGGCTGGAATCGCTAGGAGCGGCCATTTCAACGAGGCGCTCGCGGGCTTGCCTCGCAAGAATTGTTGGTTTTCGTGGCACGACGCAAACCTCACAAAGACAGTTCATTTTGCAAAAAAAGGCTTTGCGAATAAAAACCACCTGAAATTTAATACCAAATGCAGTGGGAAGGCTTTCAGTTTGGACTGATCAAAGCCTGATCGGAAAACTCCCGAACCGCCTCGTCGCATATCTATTTTTAAGCATTTCCCATGACAACATGACCCCCGGTAGCAGACATCATCAATGGATTTCGAATTAATGGGTCTTTTCTGGAGAGCAGCCCCTATGGCGGCGTCCACATCAATGACACCTTTGTCGCAGCGTTCAGCCAGGCAGGCACGCGGGTGCGCTACATTTTCCAGCGAATCAACGATCGCATTTTTACGAATCCGGTGGCGCTCATGGAAAACATCCAGCGCGTCACCGAAGAGGCCCACAGGCAGCTTGAAATCGCCGGAGTGCCCGATGCCTCGCGGCGCTCGCTGACAGCGCTCTCTGCAAAGGACGGCTTCCCTTACCACCGCGACCAAGACGGCAAATACCGGCGGGGATACTTGTTCATCGAGGGGGCGAAAACCTACGAGTGAACGCCAAGCCTACGAAGCGGCAAAAGCTTTCGGCGAATTCCAAGGCCTCGTCGCCGCGCTTCCAGGCGACCGACTTCATGAGACGATCCCGAATTTTCACAACACCCGCTCGCGTTTGGAGCACCTGAAACAAGCCGTGGCAGCAGATGCCAAGGGTCGGATTGCCCTGGTCCTAGCCGAGTGGGATTTCATCCAACGCCGGGAGAATATCGTGGACCGTCTGCTCGACCTCTGCGCCAAGGGGCAAATTCCGGGGCGGGTCACACACAATGATACGAAGCTCAACAATGTGATGATCGACGACGCCACAGAGACGGGAATCTGCGTTGTTGTTCTCGACACCGTCATGCCAGGCCTTGCTCTCTACGACTTCGGCGACATGGTGCGCACCGCAACCAATCCCGCGCTGGAAGAGGAACCGGATATCTCGAAGGTTCGCATGCAGATGCCCATGTTCGAGGCACTCGTGAGCGGCTACCTCTCCTCGGCGCGTTCATTCCTGAACGAGGCTGAAATCTCGCACCTAGCCTTCTTAGGCAAGCACATCACACTCGAAATCGGCAGTCGTTTCCTCACCGACTACCTCGAAGGCGATGTGTATTTCAAAATCAAGCATCCAACGCACAACCTCGACCGCCTTCGCACCCAACTCGCACTGGTGAAAAGCATCGAGGATCAAGAGGAAGCCATGAACAACTTTGTGAGAAAGGCCACAAAATGAAAATCCTCATCACAGGCGGAAGCGGCTTCACCGGCAGTCATCTCGTGGAGCATTATCAGGACATCGCGGAGGTGGTTGTTTTGGACAACCCGCGCAGCGGACACCGCAAGAATCTCGAGGGCCTGAAGTGCCGGTTCGTGGGGGGGGGATCCATCATGGACAAGCCGCTCCTCGACGAAGTCATGCAAGGTGTGGATTACATCTTCCACCTCGCTACCCTCACCAGCGTGCCAGAATTCATACAGCGCCCGGATGAAACAGTGGAACTCAATGTGCGCGGGCTTCTCAATGTCCTCGAGGCGGGCCGCAAGCATGGGGTGAAGAAGCTCTGCTTTGCGAGTTCCTCTACCGTGTATGGCGAAAATCCCATCCAGCCCAAGGTGGAAAGTATGACGCCGGATTCCCGCAGCGCCTATGCTGCCGCCGTGCAGATCTTCCTCCACCACGCCCTCGCCGGAGCCCCCATCACGGGCTATGGTGATGGAGGCCGGACGAGGGATTTCATTTTTGTGAAGGACATCGTGGGAGCACTGGCCTTTGCGGCTGAAACCCGACACGCAACAGGCGTCTTCAACGCTGGCTACGGCAAATCGATTACCATCCTGGAACTCGTTCAAGAAATCCTCCGCCTCGCCGGCTCCAAATCGGAAATCCGCTTCGAACCAGTTCGAGCGGGAGATATCCGCCACTCCACATCGGATCCCTCGAAGCTGATGGCCGCTGGATGGAAGCCCCGCTTCGATGTCCCAACTGGTCTGCAGGCTTCTCAGGAATATAAATAAGTCACTCGGAATTTTGTCATCGAACAAGCAAGGCATTCTGATAACCGAAAAACCATGACATCCCTTAAAGCTCTCCTGATCGGCATGCCAAACTACTTGCCTCAGGCCTACCCCGAGGCACTGCGTGCGGAAATTCGCACCAAGGTTCGCCTTTTTCCTGAAGCCATCAACGGAGCTGATTGGAAGAGCCACACTACGGCCCTGGCGGAAGCGGATGTGCTTTTTGCGACTTGGGGAATGCCAAGGCTCGATGCGGAATTCCTCGCCGCCGCACCGCGATTGAAAGTGGTCTTTTACGCGGCGGGTTCGGTCAAAGGCTTTGCAACTCCGGAATCCTACAAGCGAGGAATCCTCATTTCAAGCGCCTGGCAGGCGAATGCCATTCCCGTGGCCGAGTATTCCCACGCCACGATTCTTCTGGGTCTGACGGGGTTCTGGTCCAGCCAACGCCTGGCCCGGGCAGGTAAATTCAGTCATCAACATTCCCCTGTGGCGGGCGCATTCCACTCGAATGTCGGTCTCGTCTCCCTCGGAGCAATCGGACGCCTGGTGGCTGGTCATTTGGTAAAACACGAGATCAACATCATGGCCTACGATCCCTTTGCCACCCCCGCCGCCGCAGCCTCGCTCGGGGTCACCTTGGTTTCACTCGAGGAGCTTTTTGCCAAGAGCCATGTGGTAAGCCTCCACACGCCTTGGCTGCCTGAAACCGAAAAAATGATCAACGGCCCGCTCCTCCGCGCGATGCCCCAAGGCGCTACCCTCATCAACACCTCGCCCGGCGCCGTAATCGATGCATCCGACCTCTGCGCGGTGCTTGCCGAGCGCTCGGACATAACTGCGATTCTAGATGTGACCCACCCCGAGCCACCGCTGCCGGACTCGCCATTGCGGGCCTTGGAAAATGTTGTCCTCACCCCGCACATCGCCGGCAGCGTTGGCGGTGAAATCGCTCGCATGGGCTATTGGATGAAAGACGAGCTGGACCTCTATCTGCACGGGAAACCGATTCAACACGGAGTTACCAAGGATATGCTCGCCCGAATGGCCTGACACATTTCTTTATGCTTCCGGGACTCGTCTCCATCACCTTCCGTCAACTCACGCCTCAGCAAATCGTCGAGCTGTGCGTTCAAAACCAGCTCCAAGTCATCGAGTGGGGCGGCGATGTGCATGTGCCGCATGGCGACATCGATACGGCCACGCAAGTCGCTCGATTGACGCGCGAGCATGGACTGGATGTCGCAGCCTATGGTTCCTACTACCGTCTTGCGGCGAGTCCTGCCAATGGATTGCAGTTCTCCGCCGTGCTGGCGTCCGCCGTGGCGTTGGAGACACACGCGATCCGGATTTGGGCGGGCAACCGTGGTTCGGCGGATGCCGATTCCGCCTGGCGGAACGAAGTCATTCAAGATGCATTGCGCTGCGCAGATCTTGCCGGCAAAAAAGGCATCACCCTTTGCTACGAGTTCCATGGAGGGACGCTCACCGACACGCTGGAATCCACCTGCGAGCTTCTCGCTGCGACAGAACATCCCTTCATCAAAACCCTCTGGCAGCCGCCGCACGGACGTCCGTTGGAAGAATGCCTCACTGGACTGCGAACTCTGGCAAGGAGACTTCATCACATCCATGGATTCCATTGGTGGCCGGATTCCTCGCACCGCCTGCCATTGCGAACCGGCAAGGATCGCTGGACCGCCTATGTCTCGGAATTTCGCACCCTCGGCATGAGTCCAAATATCCTTCTTGAATTTGTCGTCGGCGACTCCCCCGAAGCACTCACCGACGATGCCTTGTTTCTAAACGAAATCCTGCGCGAACAAGGGTAGCTACTCGCGGACCTCTTGCAGGCGGTGGACTTGGAGAAATGTTATGAGGTTGAGCAGAAAAAGCGCACCAAAGTAGATGCTGTGGCGTTTCCAGTGGAGTGCGCCTGTGACGACTTCATAGGTGCCGATGAAGTCGAGTGAAATGCCCCAGACGACCGGTGCAGCGCCCAAGCCGAGGCTGCTGATCACTGTGAAGAGGGCAAAAAAGTGATTGCGCCCCATCTGTGGCATGGTTGCGAAGATGATCCTTGCGTTGGCTACATTGAAGGCGGCTCCGGCAACGCCACAGATGAAGTTCAAAAGACAAATGACATGCCATCTGCAGGGTATGATACCGGCGGCAACTAAAAACCAACCGGCTATGGCTCCACCAAAAAGAATGAGCGCCGCCGCAAGCACGGGCTTGCCACCCAGACGCTCCAACATTTTTCCGAGAAATGGCAGGCTCGCGAGCGCCCCGATAAAGGAAACACCAGTAAGATAAAGGACCTTGGAGACACTGAATTCCGGAAACTCGTGTAGATACTCCACCGTGAAAACTCCCAAGCTGCCGACCACGATGACGAAGGACAGATTGAAGAGCAGAAGAGAAAAAAACGGCGGGTAAAAAAGAATCTGCTTCCAAGGCACATGCTCGGAGGATTTACGCATCAGCTCGCTGCCACGCACATCAGGGATTCGCTTAATGAAAAAAAGCGCTGCGGTGCCAGCCAAGGCGCTCACCAGAAAAACGAGCGAGTATTCCATGGAGGCCACGCTGCCGGACATGAGCAGCGCCGAACAGAGAAGCGCCATCAGCGAGCCGCCGAACATGAAAATCTGATCACGGGACAAGAAAACAGCCTTCTCCTCTTCGGGTATGAGAGCAGCGATCCATGGCATCCAGGCGGTGGAGGCTATGCCTCGCAGAAAATTGAACACGAAGAGCGATGCAACCAAGAGAACGATTTTTGCGACTTCATTGAGAAACAGAAGCACTGGCACAGCAGCCACAATAAAAATAAAAATAGTCCGCAGTCCCCAACCCATTAAAACGAAACGCTTGTAGCCGTAAACCGGCAGCCACTTGGCTGCTGGCAACTGGAGCACCGTCATGAGAGGGGTGAATGCGGCGAGAATGCCTACCACACTGGATGTGGCCCCGATACTCTTTGCATAAAGAATCATAGGTGCCCCCAGGATGATCTGAAAAGACAGAGCGTTCAGGAGTGAGAACCAGTGGATACTGTAGAATCCCGAAGAGGTCTGCTGTTTCAAAGGGCGGGTGACGGCGCTTGCATGCACCGTCGGAATGGCGTCAGCAAATGCCTACTTGGGGAGCGCAGGCTGTGACTCAGCGCCAGCGGCCTGGGTTGGCAAAACATAGGGCGCGCCCGGCCTGTAGATCGGGGCGTCGGTCTTCGGCGGCTGAATGAGACTGCGCTGGATGTAGGTGGGGTTTGGCGCGGCAGTGAGATTGTAGCTTCCCTTGCCGTCGGGCATCATGGGCGTTCCCCAGCGTGTGCGGCAGACGACTTCCTGGGCTTTGACGGGCGTTCCGTTGAGTGTGTGGTTCTTCATCTCAGGCAATTCAGGCGCTGTGAATGTGCTGATGATGGAACCGCCGGCTATGAGCAGAGGGATCATGGTGCGGGCACGATAAGGCCATTCTGCAGCGAAATGCAATGTCGTCGCTTGAGGCTCATGAAGTTTTCTTCGTGATCCTGCGGCGATATTTTGAGTTTCTTAAAAAATGAACGCCATCCTTGTTTCAGGCCTGCTCCCGTTTGCCCTTGCCTCCAGCCCGGTGGAGGGCTGGATGAATGCCGCACTGCGCTTGGCCTCCCTGCTCGGGGGCATCTGGCTGCTGTGGGCGGCAATCGCTGCGGCTGTGGGAGTCATGCTTGTGCCAAGGCCGACATCGAGCCTTCTGACGAGGTGGCTTTCCAAGGGTATGTATATCTTTTTCCACGCCTGCGCTTCACGGATGAGGAACTACGAGATGCTCGACAGGTTCCTCGCTGTGCAGGGGCCCTCAACCGTTTTGTTTTTTCTGGCAGTCTTTCTCGGAATTTTTGTGGCTGCCTTTGCGTTCATTTTCTATGGCATCACCGGCCTTGGTTTTTCCCAAGCGCTGTATCAGGCAGGCTCGGGAATGACGACTCTGGGCATCACGGAATCACTCGGCCCGTGGGGACTCGCGGTGGTGTTTGCAGCGGCATTCATGGGCAGCACGGTGATCTCGGTATTCATCGGCTACCTGCTGACACTCTATTCGGCCTACACGGCAAGGGAGACCACCATGAGCGAACTCGCACTGCTCTGCGGCGAGCCATCCTGGGGCCCCGAGTTTCTTGTCCGTCTCAAACTCATCCAGGGATCGGTCGACGCAACATCCACCGAAAAGCTGATCGACTGGATGTGCAGCCTGCGCGTGACGCATTACATTTATTCGATCCTGAATCATTTCCGTTCACCAATTCCAAACCGGCATTGGGTCATTACTCTTCTGAGCGTTCTGGATGCCGCTGCGATCCGTCTCGCAGCGACACGCGAGGAACCGGACCTGAAACTTGTGCGTCTGATTGCCGAGGGAGCAGATACGCTCCAGATGCTCCGACTCAGCGAACTTGCCCGCACAAATGCGCGAATAGACAGTCAGGGCATGAGCACTTGGCGTATTGAATCCGCAATCCTCCACCACCAGGCAGAGTCTGACGAATCGGCTCAGGATCCAGGCATCACTCGCAGCGAGTGGGACTGGGCGATGGGATTTCTCACCGAGAATGGAATAACCCTTCGCGACGACTGCGAGGCATCATGGAAGATTTTCTGCCGGCTCAGGTCGCACTACTACGAACCCGCCTACTTCCTCGCGGAGACGCTTTTTGCTGTTCACGCCCCATGGTCAGGCCCTCGAAATCTAAAGGCTGCCTCCGGCTCGACCAATCTCTGGCCGCAATTGGCGGGGCAGAGGCTGCTCACGAATCCCGTCCCCTGATGTAGAGTCAGTTTTTCGAGCGGGTCAGCGCGAATGTTTCCTGATCCCTCGTGCTGAAAGGCACGGCATCCGAGTAAAAGCCGACAAGGTTGTTTCCCTTTTTCTTCAAAACCGCAGAGTAGTAGGCCCAACCATTTTCGGACATGACCAGATAAACATCCTCGCCCTTTACATGGCCCTCGACGGTGTAGAGGCCGATTGTTCCCGTGATGCGGCTGCCGCTTTGCTGGAATTTCGCCTCGCCCCAACCTTCGTCGTCAGGCGTCCATTTCCCCGCGACGCGCATGTGGCCTGAGGAGGAATTGGCAGCGAGCCAGGCTTGGGCGGCGGCATTGTTTTTGGCGAAGCGCTCCTTGGTATTGCAGCCAACAAGACCGAGTGAGAGCGCGAGGAGGGTGGCACAGAGGAGCTTCAACATGGGGTTTATATCCGCCCTGTTTTGCCAGAGGACAAGTGGAATGATTCAAATTCCAGCGATTTTTGACGGGCGGGTTGCGCCAACGCGATTCCTCGGGTTTAAATACGAGTCTTCATCATGATTGAACGCTACTCACTGCCCGGCATGAGGTCTGTTTGGACCGAACAACGAAAACTCGAAATCTGGCTCGAAATTGAAACCCTCGCCTGCGAGGCCATGGCCGAACTCGGCACAATTCCCAAAGAGGACGCCGTCACCATCCGCGCCAAGGGCGCCTTCGACATCAACACCGTTCGCGAAATCGAAAAACGCACGAACCATGATGTCATCGCCTTTCTCGAAGATGTCGCCTCCCGCGTCGGCCCGGCCGCCCGCTGGATTCATCAGGGCCTGACCTCCTCCGACCTACTCGATACCACGCTCGCCGTGCAGATGCTCGAGTCCTGCGACATTTTGGAAAAAGACCTCCTCGCCTTGCGCGAGGCCGTGGCCGTTCGAGCCAAGGAGCACAAATTCACCCCCATGATTGGCCGCAGCCACGGCATCCATGCTGAACCAATCAGCTTCGGACTGAAAATGGCACTCATGTATGATGAGTTCACCCGCAGCCTTGAGCGCCTTCGCGAAATGCGCGAGCGCATCCGCGTTGGAAAAATCAGCGGAGCTGTGGGAACCCACGCCCACCTTGATCCCGAGGTCGAGCGGATCGTTTGCGAGCGCCTGAATCTCAAGCCCGCCGCGCTTTCCACCCAAATCTTGCAGCGCGACCGACATGCGGAGTTCATGACCAATCTTGCCCTCATCGCTTCCAGCATCGACCGCTGGGCGACGGAATTCCGCCACCTGCAACGCACCGAGGTGCTCGAGGTGGAGGAGTATTTCAGCGAGGGACAGAAAGGCAGCAGCGCCATGCCGCACAAGCGCAATCCCATCACTGGCGAGCGCCTGAGCGGACTCGCCCGCGTCATTCGCGGAAATGCCATGGCCGCCCTTGAAAATGTCGCCCTCTGGCATGAGCGCGACATCAGCCACAGCTCGGTCGAGCGGATTATCCTTCCAGATAGCTGCACGCTTTTGGACTACATGCTCGTGACGCTCACCAAGCTGGTTTCCAAGCTCATCGTCTATCCTGAAAACATGCGGCGCAACATGGAGCTCACCGGCGGCCTCTACGCCAGCCAGTCCGCGCTCCTCATGCTCACCGAAAAAGGCATGGAGCGCAAAGACGCCTACGAAGCCGTTCAGCGCGCCGCGATGAAGACATGGAAGGACAAGGGCGGGCTCGCCA
>CANKXQ010000043.1 GCA_947487745.1 Spartobacteria bacterium
GCCGGCGAAAAGCAGTTTCGGGGCGCACTCATGATCACCCGCTACGGCATCGAGGGAGGCCCCATTTATGCCCTCGGAAAAACACTCCGCGAAATGCCTACCCCCTCGATAGCCGTCGATCTCAAGCCGGCGCATTCACACGAACAACTTGTCTCCAAGATGGAATCGGTTCGGCGGAATTTCTCTGCGGAGGCCCGCCATCGGTGGAAACTCAACGACGCGGCCCATGCGCTCCTTGCGCGCAACGAATGGACGGATGTCCACTCGCTCGCACGCGAGGCAAAGAACTGCGTGATCCCATTGAAAGGCCCCCGACCGATTGCCGAATCTATCTCCAGCGCAGGTGGGGTGTGCTGGAGTGAGATCGACTCCAACCTCATGGTAAAAAGACTTCCCGGACTTTTTGTGGCAGGAGAAATGATCGACTGGGAGGCACCCACAGGAGGCTATTTGTTACAGGGATGCTTTGCCACGGGATCACTTGCGGCAAGATCCGCCCTGGCTTGGATCAAGACACCTGCCGCCCGACAATAATGTTCTGACCATTCACCGCGAGGACTTGGATTTTTGTTCCAGCCTCGAGGAACTCGCCATTCGTCATCACATCAAAAACCCCTTCGCTTATCTGGGCACGACCGGAAGGGCGCAGGATGGAAAGGGCTACGCCTGCGTCTCCGGCAGAGACCTTGGCTGCGGCACCAAGTTCGGTGACAATGGGCGAGAGAGAGGGACCCGCAGGGGAACTGGATGAGAGAAACAAACTCCTGAAAACCGGAATACTGGGAAGAAACCGCGCCAAGAGTGCCACTCCGACCGCGCTAGCAACGAAGGCGATGCTGAGGTTCCACATCGGGATTTGAAGTCTCTCGAATGAAAAATTGATCGGCTGTGCCGGATACAAGTCCGCCATCGAAAAAAATAGCGCCGCAAGCACCATCAGCGCACCACCGAGGGCTAAAAAGAAAACCCCTGGAAAAAAAATGACCTCTATCAAAATGCAGAGGAGCCCCATGACAAAAAGGGCTACCATTTCCAATCCGGTCAGGCCTGCGATGTAATGCCCGCCGAAGAAGATCAAAAAACAAACCGCCGAGAGAATCCCCGCAACCCCGAAGCCAGGGGCCTTGAATTCAAGATAGGCTCCCATAATTCCGCCGAGAAGAAAGAGAGGGGCAAGCGTGGTGATCCATTGGGCCAGGTTCTCGAATCCCGAGGGCTCCAAGCGCACGATCCGCTCCGCCGAAAGCCCGCAAGCCTTGACAAGCGAAGCGACATCCGCCTCGATGCCGGATGCCAGCAGCGGCTTTCCACCGATGTCTCGCACGGCTTCCTGTGCGCTCAATGTCAGCAACGCTCCCTTGGGATTGATGACCTCGTCACCGATCTTCACCTCTTTATCTAGGTTCATAAATCCATCTACCAACTCGGGGTGGTATCCATTTTTCTGAGCCACACTGCGAAAGTATCCGGAGTAGTAGGAAACGATCTTTGCATTCATGGTTTCCGGAATTTCCTGACCACTTCCAGCCACTGGCGCTGCGGCTCCAATGGCACTCACCGGGGCCATGAAAACCTTCTTCGTTCCCAGTGCGATCAGCGCGCCCGCCGAGCCGGCATTCGCGTTCACATAGGTGTAGGCCGGAATCGGACTCTTGGAGAACATCTGCACGATCTTCTCCGTCGCCTTCAAATCCCCGCCAGGCGTGTCCATATCCAAAACGACAGCGGATGCCGCCACAGCCTCCGCATTTTTCAAAGCCCGGCGCAGGAAGAAAAACTGCGCTTCGCTCACCGCTCCCTTCACGGGCAGAACAAGCACAGACCCGGTGGAAATGCTTTTTTCAGCCGCTTGTAGAGGCAGGATTTGGGCAAGGCACACAAAAATCAAAAGAAGGCTCTTCATATCGACGGAAATCTCCCTCGCGCCCAAACCCACCGCAAGGTATTTTCAGCCCGTGGGACTCATCTCCGAGGAAACAATTCAACGCGTCAGCGATGCCAATGACATCGTTGATTTGATCAGTTCGTATTTTCCGCTCAAGCGCGCGGGAACGAGCTTTCGCGCGATTTGCCCATTCCATCGCGAGAAATCGCCGTCCTTCCATGTGAACCCCGCCCGGCAGAACTACCACTGCTTCGGATGCGGTGCCGGGGGAGGCGTCCTCCGCTTCGTTATGGAATACGAACACTTGGACTTCCCCTCGGCTGTTCGGCGGTTGGCCCAACGCGCGGGCATTCCCATCGTAGAGGAGGATACCACTTCGGAAGACCACCAGAAACACAGCCTGCGCCAGCGTCTTTTAGCCCTGCACGCCGAGGCATCGGCATGGTTTCACGATCAACTCCTGAAATCACCGGACGCCTCCCGGGCCAGAGACTATCTCAAGTCGAGAGCCCTGAATTCGACCATCGCAAAATCCTGGCAACTTGGCTTCGCGCCCGCCTCCTGGGACGCGCTCCTCACGCACCTTCGCGGACGCCGATTCTCCTCCGAGGAAATAGCCCAAAGCGGTCTAGCCTCTTCGAAGGACGAAGGATCAAATTCCAGCAGCGCGCTCTACAGCCGATTCCGCAACCGCGTCATGTTTCCGATCCGAAATGATTACGGCGAGGTGATCGCCTTCAGCGGACGCATCCTCGAAGCCGACGCGAAGGCCGCAAAATATGTCAACTCCCCGGAGACACCGCTTTTCTCCAAGGGCCGCGTCCTCTACGGCCTAGATAAAACCAAACGCGACCTCATCGAAAAAAATGCCGCCATTGTTTGCGAGGGACAGATCGATTTGATCTCAGCCTTCGAAGCAGGCATCCGAAATGTCATCGCCCCGCAAGGAACCGCATTCACCGGCGACCAAGCCCGTCTTTTGAAACGCTATGTCGAAACCGTTCTGCTCTGCTTCGACTCCGATGCCGCCGGCAAAAAGGCCGCCACCCGCTCGCTGCCAGCACTGCTCTCGCAAGGTTTGCTGGTGAAAATTGTGACCCTTCCGCAAGGCGAGGATCCCGACTCGCTCATCCGACGCTCGGGGCCGGAGGCATTTTTGGAAGTCGTGAACAATGCGACGGATTTTTTTGAACACAGCCTGAACGAGGCGTTCGCGTCCGGCGAACTCAACGACAGCGCCGGCAAGTCCCGCCTCGTCAGCCGCATCGCCCCACCACTCGCACTTGTGCAGGACGCCGTTCTGAAGGAGACCCTGCTGGGACGCATCGCATCGCGCCTCGGCCTCCCCCAACCCGCTATTCGCGTCGCCATGAAAGCGCCAGTCATCGATCAGGAGGATGCTCAGACTCCGACGCCCCAAACCGAGGAAATAATCGCCCTCTCCGCCGGCATGGAGATGCTGTGCCGCCTCACGCTGACAAGTAACGAGGTGCGAACATGGCTGCGCGACCAGAAACCGCTCGACGAGTTCGAGGAGGGAGGTGTCTTGGTGAACAAACTCGCTCAGGCCGATTACGAAGATGGCGCCCCGCCCCCCCCCACCCTGCTCGCTCAACTGACGGGGCCCGAGGAACGCCTGATCTCGGCTATGGATATCCACCGCTCCACTCCCGAGCCGCTGGAACGCGCCCGCCAATTGCTCCAAGGCCTCCATGTGCAGCAAATCAACCGCGAAATCGATGGCCTGAAGAGCCGGATTGCCGATCCGGCGATTCCAGCGTCCGAAAGACAAAAATTCCAAAAACAAATCCTTGACCTCACGATCCGTGTGGCGGATGTTCGACGGCCTTTTCTCCAGGCCTAACGGAAAGCAGATTGTTGAAAACAAAAACCACCTCTTCAAAAAGCCCGTCCCGTCCGGCGGCTAAACCCAGCGCAGCAAAGAAGGTCGCAAAACCTTCCAAGCCGGCTGCAAAGTCCACTCCTAAGCCAGGCAAAACTCTGCCGACAAAATCGGCCAAGCCGGTAGCCAAAAAACCTGTGACGGCCTCAAAACCCAAGGTAAAGGCACCAGCTAAGAAGACCGCCGTGCCAGCCAAGGTCGCCAAGCCATCGGCCAAGGTGCCAGCAAAAAAAGCGGCACCGAAAAAAACTCCGGCAAAGGCAAAACCGGCCCCGGTCAAGAAGGCTCCAGCCAAGCCGGTAAAAGCTTTACCAAAGAAACCAGCCCGCCCGACCCCTCCGGCCAAGGCCCCAGCCAAAAGCGCTCCGGCCAAAAATACCAAACCGGCCCCCCCGGCTAAGCAAACCGCCAAGAAGCCAGAGGCCAAGACATCGGCTCCCGCCAAGCCCCTTCAAAAAACCACCTCCGCTCCGGCAACCGGGGCCAAAAAAGTCGAGGCAAAAAAGAACGCGCCCGAACCTAAAAACAGGAAGAAGGGAACATCCGAGACCTTGAAACAGGACTCAACCACCGAGCCAATGCCCTTGAGCATCCCCAAGATGATTCAAGAGAAGGTTCGTGACCTCATTCGCTTGGCCAAAGAGCAGGGCTACCTCACTTACGAAGATCTCGACGAGCACCTGCCCGAGGGCGTTAGCAATCCGGAGCATCTGGATGCCATTATCAGCCAACTCCGTGGCGTTGAGATCGAAATCATCGAGTCATCGGATGTGGATCGCGTCAAAGAAGTTCGAAAGGATGACGAAGACGACGACAAAGATGAAAAGGAAGAAAAAGAGGAGAAAGAAGAAAAAGCCGACTCGAAACTTGATATTCTCGACGATCCAGTCCGGATGTATCTGAAGCAGATGGGCCAAGTCCCGTTGCTGACACGCGAGCAGGAAGTGGAAATTTCCAAGCGCATCGAAGATGCCGAGTTGAAAGTCCAAGAACTCCTCTACGGCTTCGGCTTCGTCGCAAGGGCCCATGTCGATCTCGCGCAAAAGCTTATCGATCAGCGCGAACGCTTCGATCGCGTCATTCTTGATAAAAAGATCGAAAGCCGCGAACGCTACATGAAAGCGCTCCCCCGCCTTTGCCAACAAGTCAAGCGCGCTACAGATTCGGCATCAAAACTTTATATTGAAATATCAGGATCCGGAGCAAATTCGGAGAAACGAAAGAAATTCGATCGCGCCCTCAAGAATCTGCAACAATTTTATCCCAAGTTTTTCTTCAAACAGAAAGTCACAGAGGATTTCGTGATCCTCGTTGAGGAAAACCATCGCGCTGTCACAAATGTGCAGAAGGAACTCGCCAAGCATGCGAAGGATGCCAACCCGAAACTCCGCCGTCAGCACACAGCGGAACTCAAGGATATGCAGACCCGCTTTTGGCTCACTCCCGAGGAACTCAAAGCGCATCACGAAAATCTCAAGCTCTGGCATCGCCGCGCGCTCAAGGCTAAAACCGAAATGGTGGAAGCCAACCTGCGACTGGTCATTTCAATTGCCAAAAAATACACCAACCGCGGCCTCTCATTCCTCGACCTAATTCAAGAAGGCAACATGGGCCTGATGAAGGCGGTGGAGAAATTCGAATACCGCCGGGGTTACAAATTCTCGACCTACGCGACCTGGTGGATTCGCCAAGCGATCACCCGCTCTATTGCCGACCAAGCCCGCACGATTCGTATTCCGGTGCATATGATCGAAACGATCAACAAGCTGATCCGTGTGCAGAAGCAGCTCGTTCAGGAATATGGCCGCGAACCTTCGCCGGAAGAAATCTCGGACGAGATTCAGCTCCCTGTGGAGCGTGTGCGTGCCGTTTTGAAGATGGCTCAACAGCCCATCTCGCTTCAAGCCCCCGTCGGCGACAGCGACGACACAAGTTTCGGGGACTTCATCGAAGACAAAGGCGCGGAAAACCCCGCCGACATGGCAGCGATCGTCTTGCTCAAAGACAAAATCAAAGATGTCTTGGAATCCCTCACTGAGCGCGAACGCCAGGTCCTCGAACAGCGCTTCGGCCTGGTCGATGGATACAGCCGCACACTCGAAGAAGTTGGCCGCCAGTTCAAGGTCACCCGCGAGCGCATTCGTCAGATCGAAGCCAAAGCCCTTCGGAAAATGCGTCACCCGACCCGCATCCGCCAGCTCGAAGGATTCCTCGACGCGCACGAAACTTAATTTTTTGCGCAACTTCTGCCATCAGGCTGGGTTTGATGTGACATGAACGACAATCTTCCGGAGAAAGACGCCCTGTGGGATTTGCTCGGCCGCGCCCGACCAACCGCAGCCCCCACGCCTTTCTTCGCAAGAAATGTCCTGAGATCGATCCGAAATCTCACACCCGCGCCAGCGATTCCCGCCTTCGTTCTGCGTTGGATCACTGCCCCGGCATTCGCGATCCTTCTCCTCGGCTTCAGCCTCTCGCTCCTTCACTCCCCCAAGACTCAAGTCCCCGCCGAACTCGTAGAGTATTTCGACATCGCCGCCGGACTCGACCAACTCGCAATCGTCGAAGACCTCACGATCTCAAACTTCGCCGCGAACTCGCTCTGAGTAAAAGACTACCCACGCCGCGCAGCGACCGCTTGGAGGGTCAGCGTCTCGCCTGACCCAAATATTTCCAAGGAAACGCGGAACTACTCCAAGACACCACCCCGCTCAAAAAAACCCCGCCAGGCTAGCCGCGCGATCCCCAAAAAATGGATTTTGCTATCCATGGTTTTGCTTTTCCTGACCTCTCGATGACGCCGCTTCGCGGCTGAATCTTGGGCCATGCCAGAGGATGCCCCTCTCTCTACATCAATATGGCTGGAGGGAGCGTGGAGGGCCGAGGATTTCGCGCCAGACGATGGCTTGGCGGAGGGCTGCGGGGGATTTGATTTCGAGCAGGACTTGTTGGGGCTTGGCAGGAGTTGGCTTGAGCTTACGGATAATGGCGTGCGGCGCGGGTGCGGGTGCTTGAACGGGTGCGGGCGTTGGAATTTCCGGCGCGACTTCTTGAGGAGCGACTTCTTCGGGCATCGGGATTCCAAATGACTCGAGGAATCTCCGCATTTCCTGCTGAGGTTCAGGTTCGTGGACCTCGGGAATGGAAGCTGGCGAAGAAGCGGGCTCTTGATAGGGGCTTGCCTCCGCCTCACGGCGGGCGCGCTCTGCTTCAAAACGACGCTGCTCCCGGCGTTTACCGGATTGTTCGATGAGCCAGTTGATGAGGCTGATCGCTCCAATAATGAGGAGCAGGACGAGTTGTTCCATCGCGGAATCAGGCCGGAGTGGATGATGCCGGCGTGGCTATGGAGTCACGCATGGCGGTGTCGGACTGGATGTTTTTCAGGCGCATGTAGTCCATAACTCCAAGGTTGCCGTTTCGGAAGGCGGCGGAGATGGCCTCCGGGACTTGGGCTTCGGCTTCGACGACCTTGGCCTGCATTTCCTGGGTGCGGGCTTTCATTTCCTGCTCGGTGGCGACAGCGGCAGCGCGGCGCATTTCGGCCTTGGCTTGGGCGACGACCTTGTCGGCCTCTGCCTGCTCGGCCTGGAGCTTGGCTCCGATATTGTCGCCGATATCCACATCCGCGATATCCACGGAAAGGATTTCGAAGGCGGTGCCGGTATCGAGCCCCTTGGCGAGGACGGTCTTCGAGATGCGGTCGGGGTTTTCCAAAACATCCTTGTAAGAAACTGCGGAACCGATGGAGGTGATTATGCCCTCGCCGACACGGGCAATGATGGTATCTTCCGTTGCACCGCCGACAAAGCGATTCAGGTTGGAACGAACAGTCACGCGGGCGCGGACTTTTACTCCGATGCCGTCGCGGGCGACGGCGTCGATGGTGACTTTGCCCGTGGTGGGATTCGGGCAGTCGATGACTTTTGGATTGATGCTGGTGCGGACGGCTTCCAGGACGGTTTTGCTGGTGCCCTTGATGGCGAGGTCTATGGCGCAAGCGCGGTTAAAGTCGAGTTGCAGCGCAGCCTTGTCGGCGGCGATGAGGGCTAGGACGACGTGGGAAACATTTCCACCCGCGAGGTAGTGGGCTTCAAGCGGGTCGGTGTCGATATTGATACCGGCTTTTACCGCAGTGATGCGACTGTCCACGATCAGCCCCATGGGCACGCGGCGCAGGCGCATTCCTATGAGCTTGGCAAAGGAGACCGGCGCGTCTGCCAGTTTTGCGCGCAGCCAAGTGCCGAAGAAATTCAGCAGGATGAACGCCATGACAAGGGCGCCGAGAAGAACGATTCCGAAAACAAAATAGACGACGAATTGAGATATCATAGATGTGGTGAGGCGGGCACAAAATGGCACAACTTTTCCAACGCGCTACTAAAATGTGCGCAAAAATTTCGTTATTCGGAAAAGGCGTCAACCTGGTCGAGTATGACATCCGCAAAGCCCGGATCGGTGCCGATGGCGCCGCTGTAAAAAAGCTGACGGCCGCGCAGATGATATGGGTTGTTTCGAAAAACCTGACTCTGGCTGGCAGCAGGGCCGATATCCTCGGCGATACCCAGTAAAACCGGGATGTCTTGGTAGCTGTGCAATCCGTCGGAGATGAAAAAGGGCACGACGATGACATTTGGTTGGGAGGCGAGCTTGTCCCATTCGGAAATGAGCGGTGCCTCCTCCATGTAGGCCGAGAGGACTTCGGCATACTCGCTGGTCCCGGAGATTTTTTTGACCTGGAGCTTGGCGGCGACGGCTGAGTTTTCGTTGAGACCGGTTCCATGTCCGACAATGAAGAGGCTTGTTTCCTTTGGCGAAACACCCGGTGCGACCATGCGGGCCTGCTTCATGAGGAGACCGGTCATGGCTTCGTGGTTACCAGCAGGCTCGCAATAATGGATCGCTCGATTGCCAATGCGCGTGGTTTTTCCGGCGAGTTCGAGTTCACGGGGAATGACCGTTTGGGTGAAATAGCCTTCGCTAATGAAATTCGGGACGACATAGACTTCGTCGCTGTCCACCGTGCGCAGGACTTCGCGAAATGTGGGCTCTTCTTTCCAGAAACACACCGCCACTTCCGCAAAGATGCCGCGTTCACGAATGCTGCGGGCATGAACGAGAGATGGAGCGCTCGAGTCGGGGTTCGTGGTGGAGCCATGGCCCACGATGATGAGGGCGCTTTGAGAGAGATTTTTTTTCATTCGAGGAGTTCGGCGCAAACTTTGGCGGCGTCGAAATGTTTCTCTGCATACGCTCGGGCGGCTTCCGAGTGATGCGAATAATTTCCAGAAATTTCATCCAGGGCAGCGG
>CANKXQ010000044.1 GCA_947487745.1 Spartobacteria bacterium
TATTTGGAACAGATGGTCGCCTTCTGCGGCGAGCACATTCGGGCGAGTGATGTCATGGATGTCTTCGGCTTCACCCCGCATGAAGTCGTGGTGAGCCTCGCGGACAGTTTGTTTGCGGGAGATGCCAGCGCGGCTCTCGACACGGTGGCGGCGCAGTCCAACCTTGGCAAAGACCTTTCGCGCCTCACGGCTGAGCTTGTCTCGCATTTGCGCGACCTGTTGGTCAGTCAGGCCACGGGCGGCGAGTGTGCGATCCCGCAAGGCAAGCTTTTGGATTTGGTGGATCATTTCAGCGCGGCGGAATCCGCCATGAAGTGGGTCGCCGACAAGAAACTCCAACTCGATGTCGCCGTCATCAAAGCCCTCCACCTTTTAGACGAGACCAGCCTGACGGATGTCATTGAAACACTCACCGGCCTTTGCAATGGCGAACCGCCCGCGCCGCGTCCGGAGCGTCCAGCAAAGGTTGCTCCAATAGCGGCAACTCCTCCGCCTGCTCCAGCGCCAGTTTTGCCACCAAGCCCAGCGCCCGAGCCCGCTCCCGCAGCACCGGTCGTGAGCGCGCCAGTTGAGCCGCAGCCTGTGCTGGAGATGGAGGTTCCCAAGCCTGCACCTGCTGTTGTCCGAACCCCGCCGCCTGTCGTGCCAAAAGCCGCGCCTGCGCCAGATCCTGAGCCCGCTGCTCCGGTGGACGCCGCGCTTTGCTGGGAGCGTATCGCGGCGGAGTTTTCTAAAAACTCGGTGATCCGTTTTGGTTGGTTCCGCGAGGGTGTTTTCGATCGCCTCGAAGGCGGCCGGCTGATCGTTCGTTTCCCCGCCGCGCTGCAAGAGGCCGGTAACTCGATGTTCATGGAGAAGGGCATCAAGGACATCGAGGCCCGCCTGCTTCAGGATTTGGGTCAGCCGACGAAGATCATTTTTGAATTTGACGAAGCCCTCCAAGCGTCTGCGCCCGCGCCGGAGCCTGAACCGGAACCTGAACCGGAACCGGAACCCGAAGCGCCCAAGGCCGTCGAGCCTGTGGTTGAAGCACCGCCGGTCGATCCGATGGAGGAATTTCTCAATGACCCGCTGATCGAAAAAGCCCTCGAAATTTTCAAGGGCACTCTACAAACTCAAAAAATATGAATATCGCAAAAATGATGAAGGAAGCGCAGCGCATGCAGGAACGCATGGCGGAAGCGCAGGTCGCACTGGCCAGCCGCACAATCGAAGCCACCACCGGCGGCGGCAAGGTGAAGGTCACGGCCACGGGAACGGGGGATGTGACGGCTATCAAAATCGACCCGCAGGTTGTGGATCCGAATGATGTTGAGATGCTCGAAGACCTTGTTCTCACCGCAGTGAAGCAGGCGCTTGAGGATGCGAAAAAACTGGGCAGCGATGAAATGGGCAAACTTACGGGCGGAATGAAAATTCCCGGCCTCTCGATGTAATGTCAGTCTGCTCCGACAAATGGATTCGCCGCATGGCGGTTGAACGCGGCATGATCGAGCCCTTTGTGGACGGTCAGATCAAGAAGACCGAATCCGGCGAGCGCGTCATCAGCTACGGGCTATCGAGCTATGGCTACGACCTCCGCGTTTCCAACGAGTTCAAGGTTTTCACAAATGTTTTTGGAAGTGTGGTGGACCCGAAGGCTTTCGATGACCGCTCCTTTGTGGACATGAAAACCGATGTGTGCGTCGTGCCACCCAATTCCTTCGCCCTCGCCCGCAGCGTGGAATACTTCCGCATCCCGCGCGAGGTGCTCACCATCTGCGTCGGCAAATCCACTTACGCGCGTTGCGGCATCATTGTGAATGTGACGCCCTTTGAGCCCGAGTGGGAGGGGCATGTGACGCTGGAGATTTCGAACACCACGCCGCTGCCCGCGCGCATCTATGCGAACGAGGGGCTGGCGCAGGTTGTGTTTTTCGAGTCCAAAGAGACTTGCGAGACGAGCTACGCCGACCGCGCCGGAAAATACATGGGCCAGCGCGGCATCACGATCCCGAGAATGTAGGGCGACCCGCGAAGGCGCGGAGAAGCATTATGGAATACGACTTCGTGGTCATCGGAGGAGGCAGCGCAGGGTATGCCGGCGCGAGAACGGCGGCATCCCTCGGTCTTCGCGTGGCAGTGGTCGAAGGCGGGCGCGAGGTTGGCGGGCTTTGCATTCTTCGCGGCTGCATGCCGAGCAAGTCGCTGCTCGAATCCGCGCGGCGCTTCCGCGTTCTCAAGCGTGCCGAAGAGTTCGGTCTGGCGTGTGACAATCCCCGCTTTGATGCCTCGGCGATCATCGCCAGAAAACGCCGCCTCATCGCCGAGTTCGCCGACTACCGCAAGGGACAACTGGAATCCGGCAGGTTCGATTTTTTCCGGGGGCGCGCAGAGTTTTTAAATGCCAACGATGTCCGCATTGTGTCGGCGGACGGCTCCTCAACGGCTCTGCGGGGCAAAACCTTTCTCATCGCCACCGGCTCTGAAATTTCGACGCCGCCCGTGCCGGGATTGGCCGAGGCGGGTTGCTTAACGAGTGATGACATCCTCGATCTCGACGAGATTCCGAAGTCGATCATCGTGCTTGGGGCGGGGCCGGTGGCGCTGGAGATGGCTTCCTATTGCCGGGCTTTCGGGTGCGAGGTGACCATCATTCAGCGCAGCCCGCAAATTCTGCGCGGAAGCAATCCCGATGCGGCGGCCGCTTTGGAAGAAGGTATGCGCGCGGATGGAATCACGATCCACACGGGGACTAAACTTTTGCGTGTCGAAGGGGAGAGCGATGGCATGCGTGTCGTTTTCGAAAAAGACGGCTCCACCAACACACTTCGTGCGCAGCGCGTCCTCAACGCCCTGGGCCGCACGCCGACGCTTCGCGGACTGGAAGCGCTCGGCCTGACGATCGATGGCGGGCGCATCAAAGTCGCTGCCACGCAGGCCACATCGATCCCTCACATTTTCGCAGCAGGCGATGTTTGTGGCGGACTCGAAGTCGTCCATATCGCCATTCAGCAGGGCGAGATCGCCGCCACCAACGCGGCCATCCACTTGGGCCGTCATACAGGTGAACCTCCAGCCATGGACTACCGGCTGAAACTTTTTGCGGTCTTCTCGGAGCCGCAATTTGCGAGCGTCGGCGCCACCGAGGCGGAGTTGGAGGCGGCGGGGATTCCTTTTCTCACGGCAACATATCCCTTCAATGACCATGGTAAATCCCTTCTCATGGGCGAGACCCACGGGTTTGTGAAACTCACGGCATCACGCGAGACCGGCGAGATTCTCGGCGGTGCGGTTGTGGGGCCAGAGGCCTCCGAGCTGATCCACGAGGTCGTCATGGCCATGCGCTACCGCGCCACCGCGCGGGAGTTTGCTGCTGTCCCGCACTACCATCCCACGCTCTCCGAAATTTGGACCTATCCAGCCGAGGAAATCGCGGATCAGATTATCACAGTCCCTTGAGGAGGCTGTGCAAGTGCTCCGGGATCGCGCGCAGGCCGCGTGCGTAGCGGTTGTCCTGAACTCCTTCGAGTTGTTCGACGGCTTCGGCGATGAGTCTGTTGGCGATTGCCTTGGCATTGTCGATCGTTCCCGCCTCTTGAAGAATGGCAGCGAGCGCGGCTGTGCTTCCGGGCTCATCATTGAGCAGCATGTCGCGCAGGGCGGTGACATCTTTTCCGGATTGGAGCATCAGCAGGACAGGGAGGGTGAATTTTCCTTTTTGAAGATCAGTCCCGAGTGTTTTTCCGGTCTCTTCCTCATTGCCGGCGAAATCGAGAATATCGTCGTAGATCTGGTAGGCGACGCCGAGTTTGGTGCCGAAGGTTTTGAAACATCCGATCACAGCCGGGCTGGCCTCGCTAATGAATGCTCCCAGCTCGCAGGCTGCGGTGAAGAGGGCGGCCGTCTTCATTTCGATAATGCGGTAGTAGTCGGCCGTGGTCAGCTTGAGGTCGAAGCGGCGCTGGGTCTGGATGATCTCGCCGGAGCAAACCTCGGAGGCGGCGTCCGCGATGCGGCGGCATATGTCGCTGTTGCTGAAATTTGTGGATAGCTTGAGTGCGTGGGCGAAGAGCACATCGCCGAGGAGGACGCTGATGGAGTTGCCCCACTTCGCGTTGGCGGAGGGCTGGTCGCGACGGAGCTCCGCACCGTCGATGATGTCATCGTGAACGAGCGTTGCGATGTGGATGAGTTCAAGGATCACCGCGAGATCCACATGGCCGGGGGTGATTTTTCCCGTGGCCCCTGCTGAGAGGAGCGCCAGAGCGGGTCGCAGGCGTTTTCCACCCGCGCCGCAGATGTAGGAGACATAACCCTCCACGGCGGGATCGAACGATTTGGCCTGGGCGCGGATGCGCTCCTCGACCGTGTAGAGGTGTGGATTGATGAGTTCGAATGCCTCGGCGAAGGAGAGGGACTCGGCGTTGCTCGTGGTGGATGTAGGCATCGGACGGATTTTCTAAAATGATGCGGCTTTGGCAGTGAGAATGCGGCGGACGATACAAAAGGGGATGGCAAGGGCCACGGCAACGGCTGCCGCGAGCAGTGGGCCGGGAATGATGCGGGCGCGGTCGTTGGCCACGGCGCGGAGACCATCGCGCACGGCTTCGGCTGCGGTGACGACAAAAGCCGGGAAGGTTTCAAAATGGGAAGCGCGGTCCTCCTCGCCCGGCCGGGTGGCGATCTCGAAAAACTCGGTCGGCACGGGGCCCGGGCAGAGGGCGGTGACAGTGATGCCTCTCGGATGCAATTCGATCGCAAGGGCCTCCGACAAGCTGGTGACAAAAGCTTTTGTGGCCGAGTAAACCGCCATATTCGGCAGAGGGAAAAATCCCGCCACGCTGCTGACATTGAGGATCGCCGCCCGGCCGCGAACGAGCATTCGACCTACAAGCAGATGGGTCAAATGCGTGAGCGCGGTGATGTTGAGGTCGATCATCTCCTGCACGCGGGTCCAGTCGCTCGATTCGAAATGCCCGTGATCGCCAAGGCCTGCGTTGTTGATCAGGAAATTGATATCGAGCTTTTCGTTGGCAAGCCAATCGGCCAGCGCGTGGCGGCGGTCGGAGCGGGTCAGATCAGCCTCGAAGACACGGATATCGAGTTGGGGGTGGATCGAACGCAGCGTCGAGGCAAGTTCTTCCAGACGGTCTTTGCGCCGGGCCACCAGAACGAGTCGCGAGGCGAGCGGGGCGAGTTGGCGCGCGAATTCCGCCCCCAGTCCGGAGGATGCTCCTGTGATCAGCGCCGTGCAGCCTTCAAAAAATTTCATGATATGTGAGCGGACTTTTTTTGCCGATGACTCGCCTCGTTTATGAATTTACGAGCGCGACGGCCGGTTGGTTTCCGATATTGCAGGATGAGGAGTGGTCCGTGTCCTCAAGCGATTTTCTCCACCGAGATACTCGTTGCAAGACTGCTGCCCACGGGCGTGCTGCTGTAGTAGGCGCCACTGATCGGGGCGACATCCGCGTGGCGGCGTCCAACAGCCGTGGCGATGAAGTGATGGTCTGTGAGCACGCCGTTTGTGGGATCCATGCCGATCCAACCCGCGCCGGGCAGGCAGGCTTCGACCCAGAGGTGCATGGCGCTGGAGGCGCGTTTTTCGGACTCGGGCTTGTCGCCCTCCCAGACAAAACCGCTAACGAGGCGCGCGGCCACGCCATTCTGACGAAGGCTTTCCGTGAGAAGAGCCGCAAAGTCCCGGCAGGAGCCGCTGGCTTTTTTCAAAGTCTCTTCCGGCGTGTGAGGTATGCCTTGCGGTCTGGTCTCATACTCGATGTTATCGAAAATCCAGTGGTTGAAATTCAGAATCGTCTCCACCGTTGGGCGGGGACCGGAGGGCGCGAGAGGGGCTGGAAGTTTGCATCCGGCCACCGGCGCGAGATACGGAGCAAGAACCGCGAGTTCGTCCCCGGTATATTGGGGCGGAACCTGCAGGGCATGTGGCTCCAATAGAAAGTGGAAGGGGTTTTTCTCCTTCACTTCGAGATCGAGTTCCACGCGGAATGGAAGCGTCACTGACATCTCCGGGTAGAAACAATAAGCGATGTGGTTGTCGAAGAGGTCCTGCCGGAACTGCACATCGGCTCCCGATTGGGTTTCGAAATGGATGCGCTCGACCTTTACAGACAAATCGATGCGCGGAAAAATTCGCACATGGTGTGGTGAAAATGACACCTTGCCCTCGTAGGTGTAGACCGATTCCTTTTTGATTTTGAGTTTCATGGTTTTTCAGGAATTCGTTGCATGCTCACATGCACTTTCAGCTTTTGCGAGGCTGAACCTTTGAAAGTTCCCCGCACGGGAGCGGCGTCGAGGAAATCGCGGCCCACGGCGATTGTGACATGCTGCTCGCCGCACCACTGGTTGTTTGTCGGATCAAGAGCCACCCAGCTCATGCCGGGAACGAGGACTTCGATCCACGCATGTGTGGCGAGAGATCCGACCAGGCGCTTGCGGGAAGGGTTGGCTGAAACGGACGGCTCGGACTCGATGTAGCCGCACACATAGCGGCAGGGAATGCGAGCGGCTCGCAGGACGCTGATCATCACATGGGCGAAATCCTGGCAGACGCCTTCGCGTTTTTTCCAGATCGTGGATAGAGGAGTTTCAACATCCGTCGAGCCGGAGCGGTATTTGAACTCCCGGTAAATGGCCTTGTTCAGATTATCAAGGGCCTCCCTCAAGGGCCGGTTTTCGCGCAGGATGTCCCTCGCCCATGCACTTGATTCGGCATCCACCGGTATCGCATCTGTCGGTTGCAAGTAGTCAAAAACTCCGGTGCCGGCGGATTTCAAAATCTGCCGCGCTTCGGCGACTGTCAGGGCAAGGCCGCTTGCGGGCAGGATGCGGGGCAGCGTGCGAATGGTCATGCGGTTCGTCACCTTGAGCTGACGGTGGCGAAGTGTCATCGAGTAGAAAGTGGTGTGGTTTCCGAAATAGTCGATGTAGTCGGAAACCTGCGCGCCGGGTTGGAACTCGATGCGGTGACGGATGACTTCCTGCTCCGGCCTGACGGGCGGCGTGAGGCGCACTTCAAGATAAGCCTCCATGGCCGCGTCTGCGTAAACATAGCCCGTGGTGTGAACAACATTGAACAGCATGGTCAGGCGGTGAAAGGAGTCTTCGTTTCGTGGTGCATGAGCACTTGATGGTTCAGAAAGCTGTCGCAGATCACGGTGTGAAGTCCGAACAGGCTTTGGAGAAGATCCTCCGAATGGACCTGCAGGGCGGATTTCGACGCGCCTGATTTTTTACTGGAGAGCAATGCCTCCCAATCGCCGGCCTGGATGGATTCGATCAGGCGTTCGATTGTTGAAAGGGCCTTGTCCGTGGCGGGCGAGAGCACATTCTCCCCTTCGCGGATGCGCGCGGCGCAGCCTTGCAGGCAGCGAACGACCGAGCGCGGAGCCACGGGATTTGTCCAAAGAAGTTCCAGAAGAGGCAGCGGCTCGATACGCATCTGGTAAACGCGGCGATAGATATCGCGGCTGTTCAGGAGGCGTAGAAAAGCGGACAGGCGAATCTCGACCGCGTGCGGCCGTAGGCTTGCGCGGGAGGTCTGCAGGAGCGGACCGGCGATGGAGGTGACTGCATTTGCTGTGATGGCCGCGCGCTCGAGAAGTTGGCCGATTTCGCAGAAGTTCCATCCATCGTCCGCCAGCATCGTGCATTTGGCCGTTCCAAAAAACCGGGGAATCATCTCACGGGCGAACAAGCAGAACTCGCGACTCGCGTTTGCCAGCGTCTCGGTGGGAGCATCGGGGTGGAATTTTACCGCATCAAAGCGCGCGCGGAGTCCGCTCATCACACCCCAGGCATCGAGGCTTAAGGTTTCTAGCACCGACTCGGCGTTGCTGAACGCACGGTGGATCGTGCTGATGACCGAGCCGGGCTCAGCGGGATCGAAGGTGAGGCGGTAGCGGCCCTCTGGGTTTGAAATCGTGCGGCGGGACGCGGAGCCTGAGCCTTCCAGCATCGGGAGGATGCGGTTCCAGACAGGGCGGTAATTCATCCGCTCGGTGGGATTCAGCTCCTCCAGCTCGAGGGACTCGATGACGCTTACCATTCCGGCCAGGTCGTAGGCGCGCTCCAGATAGCGGCCGAGCCAGTAGTAGGTCTCTGCCACGCGGCTGGTCACGCCATGGAGCGGAATTTTCGAGTCCACTTGCCGCGAGGGATCCCATTCGTCGGATTTTTTATCCACGCCCACTTGAACCCAAGTGTCTTTACTCCCGCCGCCAAGTTCGGAGGAGGTGAATTCCGAATCTTTCGTCGAGACGCGCGTGAGTGCGCCAGGGAAAACTTCGATATCCCCGCCGCTTTTCCGAAGAGCGAAGAGAATATGGTCCTGCCGGCTTTTCCGGCGCTCACCATCCTGAAAGGAAATGGTCTGAGCATCACACGCCTGCGGTTGCGCCACATAGCGTGCGGGATCGCCGAGGATTTCCGCGCGAACGGCGTCGATTTTTTCCTGCGACGGGAGATGGCCGTCGCCGCCAAGGTAGATGCGTTCGCCGTAGAGCCCTCGGATTGTGAATTTCTCGATGTCCGCAAGCACGAGTTCGCGCTGGTCGTGATCGCCGAGCCAATAGGTCGGAAGCGTGGGTAGAAGGGGAGCCTCGCCGAGATAGTAGCGGATGATTTGCGAAGAGAATGGGAGTAGGGCGCGATCATCCGAAAGCTGGGAGCCGATGGCATTGACGACGGCCACACTTTTTTTGCGGATGCAGTGGATGAGCCCGGGAACGCCGAGCATGGAATCGCGACGGAAAACCATGGGGTCGAGCCACCGGTCGGTGAGGCGCGAGTAGATGACATCCACCTTGCTCAAGCCGGAGACTGTTTTCAGATAGACCTCGTCATTGAGCACCAGGAGATCCCCGCCCTGCACGAGCGGGATGCCCATACGGCGGCCAAGAAAACTATGCTCCGAATAGGCCGGACTGAGCGGACCGGGAGTCAGCAGCACGACCATGGGATCCGGCTGGGAAGAATGCGAGCGCAGCATTTCC
>CANKXQ010000045.1 GCA_947487745.1 Spartobacteria bacterium
CGCAACAGACATCCAAACATCAAGCGCGGAAGCTACACTCACGATCCAGGTGAGCAACAAACCAATGCAAATAGCCGGGCCCAAGATTGCCAAAGGCGAGGAGTTCAAACCATTCACCGCCGAGTTGCGGGTGAAGGGCGGAAAAGCTCCCTACACATGGTCAAACCGCGATCCACTTCCGCCAGAACTCACACTGAATGCATCCACTGGCATGCTCTCTGGACAGCCCGCCAAAGGCACTGCGGGCAACCACTCCGTGGCCGTGCAAGTGACCGATGCGGAAGCCCAGTCAGCCTCAGGCCTCTTTGCCTTCACCATCACCGCTGGCGAACCTTTGACCATCTTAGAAAAAACCCTGCCAACCGCGATACTCAACGCGCCCTACAGTGCCAAGCCCACTGCCAAGGGAGGCAACGCAAAGACACTTCAATGGACTATCGAATCCGGAAAACTTCCACCCGGGCTCTCATTGAACGAGACAACAGGTGAGATTTCGGGAAGGCCAACCCAAGCAGGCACCGAGGAGATCGTTGTCAAAGTGGAGGACTCCGTCGGCAACACCAGCCTCCAACTCTTCCCGATCACGGTCGGCGTGGAATTCAACCCCGGGATGGTTTTTGTGCTTGGCGGAAAACTACCCGCAATCTCCCCGCTTGGTGAACAAGCCGTCGCAGATTTTTATATCAGCCGCTACGAACTGACCTGGGGCGAATGGAAAGAGACACGCGCGACGGCTTCCACAAAAGGCTATGATATCACGGATTCAGGAAAAGGAACCGCCGATGACCACCCGGTGCAAAACGTGACGTGGTATGAAGCCGTCAAATGGTGCAACTTGAAAAGCGAGAATGAGGGTCTCACACCCGTCTACACGATTGGAGGCGCCACCTACAAAGCCGGCAATCAGGCTCCGGAAGCCAATCCCCAGGCAAATGGCTACCGCCTCCCCACCGAACTCGAATGGGAATGGGCTGCGCGAGGTGGCGTTTCCTCGAAAGCGTCAAACTACAGTGGAGCCAACGAACTCAACGCCGTAGCCTGGCATGCGGGAAACTCTTCCTCCGGAGAGACCCATCCCGTGGGCGCCAAGCAGGCTAATGAACTTGGAATCCAAGATATGAGCGGCAATGTCCAAGAGTGGTGTTGGGATTCCCACAAAAACTACCGACGCGTGCGTGGAGGCAGCATTAAAGACGATTCCTTCGCGTGCACGATCACGAGCAGCGACTTCACAATTCCTGAGCGGCCATCACAAAACACAGGCTTCAGACCTGCCCGGAATTTTAAAAAATAAGCCACCTCTAAGAGCTCACTGCAGCGGCTTGAGGAAAGGCGCAACGACGCAACTGAGGGCTAAAATGGAAAAAACAGCGAGGACTAGGAAATGGAGAAACATGCGAAAACCTACGCCTCCTTCCAGACTTCGCAACTGTTGACAGGAATTTTTTAGACCTCCACAAGCAATCAAAGAAATGAAACCAACGGGGATTCCTCCTTGGGGCTCGCCTATAACTTCAAAAAGAAGTTTTTCCCTTTTGCAAAGGCCTGTCTAACCTCCCGCACCTATGCTCAAAACAGGAATCGTCGGGCTCCCAAATGTGGGAAAATCCACTCTCTTCAACGCCGTCACCCGCACGCGCAAGGCCCAGGCGGCCAATTTTCCATTCTGCACCATCGAGCCGAATGTCGGTATCGTGAACGTGCCTGATGACCGCCTGCAGAAACTTGCGGATCTCTCGAAGTCAGAAAAAATCCTGCCAGCGGCGATTGAGTTTGTGGATATCGCAGGGCTTGTGGCGGGCGCGAGCGAGGGCGAAGGGCTTGGAAACCAGTTTCTGAGCCACATCCGAGAGGTGGATGCCATCATTCAAGTCGTGCGTTGTTTTGAAAGCGAAGACATCCACCATGTCTCCGGTGCAGTGGATCCCGTGCGCGACATCGAAGTGATCAATACGGAACTCATCCTTGCCGATCTCGGGGCAGTGAAGAAACGCGCTGAGCGAAACCAAAAAGGCGCCCGCAGCGGAGACAAGGCAGCAAAAGCGGAACTCGCCCTGGCTGAAAAACTCGTTCCCCACCTCGACTCCGGCAAACCCGCTCTCACAGCCGACCTCAGCACTGACGAAAAAGAACTCCTGCGAGGATTTTTCCTGCTCACATCTAAGCCGACACTCTTTGCCTGCAACGTGGGAGAAAACGATCTCTCGGACCTTGATGGCGACTCTCATGCGGCCAAGCACGTTAAGGCCGTGCGTGAATACGCCGCCAAGCATCTGGGCTGTGAAGCGGTGGTCATCAGTGCCCAGATCGAGAGCGAGCTCGCAGAACTTCCCGCCGAAGAGGCTGCTGAGTTTCTCGCTGGCTTGGGTGTGAAGGACAGCGGCGTAAGCCAACTCATCCGCGGTGCCTACCATCTGCTCGGCCTGCGCACCTACCTCACAACCGGCCCCAAGGAATCCCGCGCATGGACGATCAATGCGGGTGACAAAGCCCCTGCCGCTGCGGGCGTCATTCACAGCGACTTTGAACGCGGATTCATCGCAGCGCAGATCGTTTCCTTCGAGGATCTCATGACTCTCGGCTCCGAAGCCAAAGCGCGTGAAGCCGGAAAGCTTCGCCTTGAAGGCAAGGAATACGTGGTCCAAGACGGCGACGTCGTGGAGTTTCGATTCAATGTTTAGTCCCGGACGCTAAGCGCCCGACCTGCTCAGGCTGCAACCGTCTCTGAACGCTCGATGGGACGGAAACGAAAGCGCTCGTGGTATTTTCCGCCATTGTGCTTGCGGCAGCATTTGATGCAGGCGGCCTTGCGACGGAGGACCTTCACGCGGGCAAGGATCGTGGAGCACTCGGGACAGGCATAAAAAAACTTCCTCATGACGCGACGGCGTTTGAATGGGAGATCGTGGCAGCGCGCCTCATTGGGAATTCCGAGATCCGCGCAGGCCTGATGCCACTCCTCGCCATGGGCTTCGATACGATGACGACCGACGCGGTGCTTCGCCAGAAGATGAGCCAACTCGTGGCGCAATGTGCGTTGAACCTCTGCAGCAGAAACCTCCAAGAGCTTCGGATTCAAAACCACCATGCGATCGCTCCAGACAGCAAGGCCCGCCGTGGTGCGAAGCCCGGGGTTCCAGAAGACGCGAACTTGAAGGTGGCGGCATCCAACTGACTTGAGAAGTTGGTTTGCAAAATCCTCCAGCAACGGATCGTGACGCAGACGGGTTTTGCGCCTTGGAAGGGCAAGATCATCCGGCGAGGAGCGCACGCGCCTCATGACCGAGCGTCCAAAATCCATGACGAGTTGTTTGTATTTCACGCAGCCAATGCAGGTTGAAGTTTTGCGACGCGGGCGATGGCTGTGGATGCGAGATCGACACCAGCCTCCGTGGTGCCACGCCCCATGGAAAACCTGACCGTGGCCAAAGCCGTCTGTGAATCAACGCCCATGGCAATGAGCACATGGGAAGCCTGAATCGAGCCGACCATGCACGCAGAACCACTGGAAACACAGACGCCTTCCAAATCGAGCCCCATCAGGAGCGATTCCCCATCCGCCCCCGGGAAACTGACATTCAGTGTATTGGCGAGAGATCGTGCAGGGTCACCGTTTCGAATCGCCTGCGGGCAGGCGGAATGAATTCCCTCCCAGAGCCTCTCACGCAGTGGAGCAAGGCGCTCCGCGTCCTCTGCAGCGCGGTTGATTGCAACTTCGGCGGCCGCTGCCATTCCCACGATGGCGGCGACATTTTCGGTTCCCGGACGACGGGAGTTTTCATGCGAACCGCCATAGGACGTGCGTGACAGCGCAATACCTGCGCGAAGATAAAGAGCTCCCGCACCTTTGGGACCATAGAATTTGTGAGCAGCAATGGAAATGGATGAAAGACCGGGCAACGAGGTGGTGAGAGGGATTTTTCCGAATGTCTGAACGGCATCTGTGTGAAAAAAGACGCCACGCTCTGCGCAGACCGCAGCAATTTCCTCAAGCGGCTGGATTACCCCAGTCTCGTTGTTCGCATGCATGATGGAGACGATGCTGGTATCCTTACGAATCAGACGGGCCAAAATCGCAGGATCAACGACTCCGGCGGAATCCACCGGAAGGAGAGTGACCTCGAAGCCTTCATAATGCTGCAGGTGTTCTGCCGCGTGGAGGACAGCGTGATGCTCCACAGCGGAAATGATGATATGCCTGCCGCGCATGGCATGGGCGCGGGCGATGCCGATCAGGCCCAGGTTGCAAGACTCGGTGCCGCCTCCCGTAAAGATAATCTCATGCGCCTTCGCCCCGAGCAAAGCCGCCATGCGGTCGCGGGCATCATCCACCGCCGCTCGAGCACGCCGACCCGCCGAGTGGATGGAGGACGGATTCCCATACTCTCCGTCAAGAAAAGGCAACATGGCCTCTCTGGCCTCGCTGGCCAGGGGTGTGGTGGCGTTGTGATCTAGATAAACCATTCGATTTCCTCGGATGCAGTGCGTTTGGATTTATTAAGGATACGCAATTGTTTCTCCTCGTAAACCACCAGCGAATCCGAAGGAACGCTTTGCATCAGGAAAACGTTGGCGCCGATGGTGCTACGATCACCGATTAAAGTCTCGCCACCAAGAATTGTGGAATTCGGGTAAATGGTCACACGGTCTCCAACTTCGGGATGGCGCTTTCCGCCCTTCACGATTTGGCCGGAGTCATCCTTTGCAAAGCTGCGGGCTCCGAGCGTTACTCCATGGTAGAGCTTGACCCGTTTTCCGATGCGGCAGGTTTCGCCAATGACCACGCCGGTGCCATGATCGATAAAAAAATACTCGCCGATCTCCGCGCCGGGATGGATATCGATACCGGTTCGCGTATGGGCCCACTCGGTCATCATTCGCGGCAGAAGCGGCACGCCCTCGCGATAAAGCACATGGGCGCACCGCTGGATCGCAATGGCCTCAAGAAAAGGGTAGGAAAGAATAATCTCCTCGCTGCTTACGGCGGCTGGATCGCCTTCATAAGCGGCCAGAATATCGGTTTTCAACAATTCCCGCACCGGAGGCATGCGACCGAGAAAGCGCATCAGGACTTCGTTGGCGAGCGATGTTGGCGCTTGAGAATTTGTGACCAAAAGGCTTTTCCCAATCTGATCCTCAAACTGCTCTGCCAGAGCCCCGAGCCGCTCGCGGGTGATTGAGGCCAATTCGCTTTTGTGAATCGGCCGCTCATCATGAAAACCCGGAAACAAAAACTGAAGCAACTGTTCGCAAAGATTGTCCAGCGCTCGCTTGGAGGGCAGGTTGTGACCATCCGTATTATTCAAACCTCCAACCTCTTCGTAGGAGGCAAGAATCCCCTCTGCAATCTCATCCAATCTGCGTTCCATGGTGTGATACTATTCGGTTGGACACACGGTCTGCGAGCTATTTGGACGCTGGAGAATCAGTGCTTGCGTATTTTTAAGAACAATGAAAAACGCGCCGATTGTGGCGGCGCGTTTTTAAGATTTATTGAGCTGTGGAACGAGTTAGTTCGCGGAAACCGGCACCACATTCACACGGCGGCCGTTGCGGTCGAATTTGACATGACCGTCCACAAGGGCCCAGATCGTGTAATCACGACCGAGACCGACATTGCTGCCGGGCTCGAATTTGGTCCCACGCTGGCGGAGGATGATGTTACCGGCGATAACGGACTCGCCGCCGAATTTTTTAACACCAAGACGCTTGCTGATGCTGTCGCGTCCGTTTTTGACACTGCCTTGTCCTTTTTTATGAGCCATAAAAAGTTACTTAGTTGAGATGGATTCGATTTTGAGTGTGGTGAGACGGCGGCGGTGGCCGACCGTGCGGTGATAGCCTTTACGGCGACGGAATTTGAAAGCGATGACCTTATCGTCTTTGAATTGATCGACCACCGTGGCCTTCACGGAAGCACCATCCACGAAAGGTGCTCCAACGTGGAGTTTGCTGCCGTCCGAGACGAGTAGGACTTCAGAGATTTCAAGTGCCGCGCCGGGTTCGACGTCGAGTTTCTCGACTTCGATCTCATTGCCAGATTCAACGCGGTATTGTTTTCCGCCTGTTTGGATGACTGCGTATGCCATAAAGTATTTCCTATTGAAGAAGGACTGAACAAAATGAAGGGGCAAAAGTATTTTGCAAGCGTAAAAACGCCGGCGAATAAAAAATTTCAGATATGGCTGAAAAGAAAACACGCGTTTTGATAGTTGGATCCCGGGGGCGGCTTGCAGGTTCTCTATTAAAATACTGGTCAAAATCCCACGAAGTAACCGGACTCGCTCGTCCAGCACTGGATGTTTCAGATTTAAATTCCTTGCCAAGAATACTCGGCGACCTGGAATTCGATGTGCTCGTGAATGGCACAGGTCTTACCAATGTAGACCGCTGTGAATCCGCTCGTGAAGAGGCCCATATCGTCAACGCCCTTGCGCCGGGAGTCCTGGCGAAATGCGCTTCACAGCAGGGCGCGAGGCTTATTCATTTCAGCACGGACTATGTTTTCGACGGGAAAAAACGTGAAGCCTACAGCGAAGAAGACACACCCGCACCGCTTGGTTTCTATGGCACAACCAAGCTTGAAGGCGAGCAGCGTGTGCTGGAGCAGGATGCTCGCCATATGGTTGTTCGGGTTTCGTGGGTTTTCGGCCCGACCAAGCCATCATTCGCAGATTCGCTCATAGAACGCGCCATGCGAGAGGATCGCGTGCAAGCCATCGAGGATAAATTTTCCTGCCCCACATCGGCCGAAGACACAGCCAGGTGGCTAGAGTTTTTTTTTGAATCCTCGGTTGAAGGCGGGCTTTATCACGCCTGTAACAGCGGACAGTGCTCGTGGCGCGAGTATGGAGAGAAGGCGCTTGAATTTGCCAGCGAGGCCGGCTTGACGCTTCGAACAAATCAGGTGGCACCGATCAGCCTTGCAGACATGAAACAATTCATTGCACCTCGCCCCGTTTTTTCGATGCTCTCCACCCGCAAGCTCGCTGCTACGACTGGCATGACGCCCCGAAACTGGCAAGAAGCCTTGCGCGAATACATTTTCAAAAAATATGCACCGATTTCATCTCCGACCTGAAAACTGGGAATCCGCCACACTCGATGTGGAAGAATCCCATCATTGCCTCAACGTTCTCCGCCTCGCGGAGGGAGATCGCATCACTGTTTTTGATGGAGCTGGGCGCGAAGGGCAGGCCGTGATCGCATCCACCGCTGGATCGAAGGCAAAGTTGAAAATCTCCTCCACTGCGACAACGCCCCCCCCACCTTGCGCGCTCACGCTCGCACAAGCCGTGCCAAAGGGAAAAAATATGGATCTCATCGTGCAAAAGGCCGTCGAGCTCGGCGCAGCACGTATCGTCCCGCTCCTCTCGGACCGCACGGTGGTTCAGATCAACGCCGGCGAAGCCGCCAAGAAGCGCGAAAAATGGAGCGCCATCGCACTCGAGGCCTGCAAGCAATGCGGACAAAATCATCTTCCGGAAGTTGCCGATCCCGTGTCGCCAAAATCCTTCGTTGAGCGTTTGGAAAAAGGCGATCTGCACCTCATCGCTTCGCTTCAACCCGATGCGCGCCCGATTAAGACCGTCCTTGCCGAAAATGGCAAAACTCCCAAACGCGTGACCATTTTTGTTGGTCCAGAAGGGGATTTCACACCCGCAGAAATCGCGCTCGCGAAGAGCCATGGCTGCCAACCCGTGACTCTTGGTCCGATCATACTCCGAACCGAAACGGCTGCGATTTACTGTCTCAGCGTGCTAGCGCACGAACTATTCAGCCCTCCCCGGGCGTAGGTGGCGGCTCGCCAAGCAGCGGAGGCAAGGGTTCAGGAGTCGACTCGGGTTCGATCAGTTCGGGTGTAGGACTCGGCTTCGGCAAAAGCCGAACCGCAGAAGTTGGGTTTGCCCGAGCTGGTTGAGTGGGCATTAAGAGCGGCTGCAAAAAAAACCAAGTCACGGCAAGGATGAAAGGCCAGATAATCGCAATGAGCGAAACAATCAATGCCAGAGAGGCCTTTCGCGAAACAGCTCCCATTTGCAACCGCGCAAGTTCGCGCTCTTTCTCAGCAATCAATTCTACGCAGGCAAGCCTCTGAGCAGACCGCTCTCGAAACGTCGGGGCAATAGTCTTGAGCCTCTCCAGAGAATACTGGGAAAGCCCAGCACGGGCATTATCAACAAGCTCAAATTCCCGGTCGTCCATCGTTGAAACAAATCAAGCAGCCCAGCACAACCGGGCGCAAAGGTTTTTTAGTAAAAAAGAAGAGGCTCCCCCTCACGGGAGAGCCTCTGAATCATTTGATATCAATCTTGGCTTGGAGCCACGCTTAGCTGATCAATCGAAGGATCGACTGGGTCGATTGGTTCGCCTGGGCGAGCATCGCCGTGCCGGCCTGCTGCAGGATGTTGTAGCGGGCGAGCTTGGTGCTTTCGTCGGCGACATCCACGTCGAGGATGCGGCTGTTCGCGGACTCGAGGTTGGTCTTGTTCACTGCGAGCATGTCTGCAGCGAAGGTCAGCCGGGACTGCTCGGCGCCGTTATTGGCCCGGAGGGTTGCGAGGTTTTGGATCGCCGTTTGGATAGTGTCAACTGCTGTCTGGGCTCCGGCGTTGGAGCTGATATCCATTCCGTCGCCACTGGCTGTTCCGACGGAGGCGCTGATGAACTCGAGATCAACCTGGGTGATACCAACAGTCTGGTCTCCATCATGGGAGGTTACTACTGTCAGTGTGCTTGCAACATCCATGCCTGCAGAGCCTGCTGATGCACCGGCATCAAACAAGCTGATGCCATTGAACTCCTCGCCAACCATGAGGTTCAGTTGGCCTTTGAGTTGCGAAAGCTCGGTGTTGTAGAGTGCGAGGTCCGCAGGTGCCTTCGTCACGTCTTGAGCGAGTGTGGCGAGTTCCGACATACGGTTGAGGATTTTATCAGCTGTCTT
>CANKXQ010000046.1 GCA_947487745.1 Spartobacteria bacterium
CCAAAGTTCCAGTTTTTCAGAAATGGGGCGAGGGCTGCGGCGCTGCGCTCGCCATCGGGAGTGAGAGGGAGATCAGTGACCGATGTGTGACGACCATTAAGACTCCACTCGGTTTCGCCGTGGCGGATGAGTATGATGCGCTGACTGGTTTTGTTTGGGAATGCTTCGGACATGGAAAGGTCTCAAGAGGTTTGAAGAGCAGTGAGGTCGCCGTCGATCCAGCGCGAGACCGCTGCAGTGATATCATCCGGCGATTCCATGGGAGCAAATGCCGATGCTTCGGGCAAAATCTCCATGCTCGCGCGTGGAAGATGGCGGCAGAGGTTTACAGCATCACTCGGATGGAATCCCGCAGCCTTTGCCGGCCAGAGGATATGCACTGGGGCGAGAATGGAGGAAAGGTGGCTGGACACATCAAAGGCGTGGCGTTTTTTGAAGAAATGAAAGATAGCGTGTTCGGCGCCATATTGTTGTGCGCAGTTGACGAGAACGCTGAGCGTTTCGGGGGTTATTTTATCAGGATTGGCAAATCCGTAGGATTCCAACCACGAGCGTATGAATGGCAGCTGGGCGATATGGCGACGGTAGATGAGATAACTCACTCCGGGGAGTCGGCTTCTGCGGACGATCCCCATAGTGCGACATTTGTTTGAGTCGCGGAGGTCGGTCGGGAGAAAGAGAACCATCCTGGATACCAACTCGGGATGGCGGGAGGCGAGAAGAAGCGAAAGATTGGCACTCACGCCGCTGGCAATGAGAACCGCAGGTCTTTGAGGCACGACTTCGCGCAAAAACTCTGCGAGATACTCCACATGATCGGAGGCATCGACAGACTTGGAAGGCCTCTCGGATTCTCCAAAACCGATGAGATCCGGAGCTATGACTTCGTGGTTAATGGCGGCTCTGGAGTAGACTTTGGACCACTCGTAGGAGGATGCTCCCAGAAAAAAACCATGAAGGAAAACGAGCGGCTCACCGGACCCGCTGACATGATAGACGAGCTCGCCTTGGGAAGTGGAAACGGATCGCGTCGCAAAGATCGCGGGGGAGATTTCATCCGGTATGACGCCGCGCGCCGCGCGCTGGCGGGGCTTCAAGGCAAGAGCTAGAGCCCCGAGCCGGCCCATTCCGATTCCGAAACCTACAAAAGGGTTTCTCTTCCAGAGTGGGGACATGGAACCGGAGCGGGTTGCCCGCCCGTGCTGCCGGAAGTGGCAGCGGGCGGACTAGGAGACTACCAACTCGATTTCGTTACGCCGGGGATGAGACCGGAGGAAGCGAGTTCGCGGAAAGTGATACGGGAAATCTGAAACCGGCGAAGGAACGCGCGGCGGCGGCCGGAGATGCGGCAGCGGTTGACGAGCCGTGTTGGGCTTGCGTCGCGAGGAAGCTGAGTAAGAGAGGCGTAGTCTTTTTTAGCCTTCAATTCCGCGCGGAGAGCCGCATATTTTTCAACTGTTTTCTGTTTGCGCTTATTGCGCTCGAGCCATGCTGTTTTTGCCATAAAGGACGCGAAGAATATGATAAGATTGGAGCATTGCAAGTTTTTAAGCGGCAAATTTGCAAAAAATAAAAAACGGCATCCAGGCACTTCACGAGTGCATCCGCCCCTCGCGTTCTGTCAGAAAACGAGGCGGGGCTTGGCAAATGCGTGACGGTTGTTACCCTGCCCCGATGAAAAATCGCGCACTTTCCGAAGCCACATGGATTCTGGGGGCACTGGCTGCTGGATGGCTGATTTCGCTGGCCCTGCTGCCAGTGTTGTCGATCCTTTTTGCGGGATTGCTTTTGTTCACATTGTATTTTTTTCGCGACCCAGAGCGGGTGCCTGCGGGGGATGAGAACACGGCGGTGTCTGCTGCGGATGGAGTTGTCACGACGATTGACGAAGTGGACGAGGGCGAATTCCTGAAAACCAAAGTGCGCCGCATCGGTATTTTTCTTTCCGTGTTTGATGTGCATGTGAATCGAACTCCCATCGCCGGCGAAATCACACACTCTGAACCGAAGCCCGGCGGTTTTCTGGATGCACGTGATCCGCAGTCCTCGATTCTCAACCAGAGCCGCTCGTGGGTTATTTCAGGACCGGCGGGTAACGTCATGGTCAAGCAGATCACGGGTGCCATTGCCCGGCGCATCTGCCCGTGGGCTGTGGTCGGCGACAAATTGCAACGCGGCGAGAGATTCGCCATGATTCGTTTCGGGTCGCGCACCGAGATTTTCCTGCCAATGAACGCCGAGGTGTTGGTAAAAATCGGCGACCGTGTGCGTGGCGGAGAGACTCCGGTTGCGAGACTCCACCCGCAAAGCTGAAGCCATCCCATGCGATTTCCGAACGAGCCTAAAATCTACCTCCTGCCGAATCTCATGACGGCGGGAAACCTCTTCTGCGGCTTTGCAGCGACATTGCGAATCATCGAGGCGGCGACGCTGGTAGCCAACGGGCACTCGGCCGGAACTCTCTACCACGAGGCCATTGCATTCATTCTGGGCGCTTGTGTTTTTGACCTGCTCGATGGACGTCTGGCGCGACTGGGAGGGCACGAGAGTCCATTCGGCCGCGAGTTCGACTCGCTTGCCGACACGATTTCCTTCGGCATCGCTCCCGCACTTCTTGTTTACCAGATCGTGCTGCGTGATTTTCAGCGGACAGGTTGGCTCATTGCTTTTTTCTTCCTGCTTTGCGGCACACTGCGCTTGGCGCGCTTCAATTGTGTCGCCGCAGCAAACGCGGATAAACCCGAGAAGGATTTCAGCGGCTTCCCGATACCAGCCGCGGCAGGCCTCATTGCATCTCTCACCCTTTTCATGCTCTGGCTGCAGGCGGATGATCGCACCATCGGACCGTGGAAAAACGCACTGCCACCCTTGTTGATTTTTCTCTCCTTCATGATGTTCAGCCATGTGAAGTATCCGAGTTTCAAAAGCGTGAACTGGCGCACCCAGCGCTCGATCCCCGCCTTTCTGGGGCTCATTTTTCTGTTGGCATTCACCGCGATGAATTACCAGTGGATGCCGGCCGTTCTCTTTGTTTCGTTCCTCATTTACGGTTTCGTGCGTCCATTCATCTCAAAAGCCATTCGCAAGGAAATCGAAGAGGACGGAGCCGACGAACCAGAGACTCCCGCCGTTTGAAGTTTTCCTCTCTTTTAAGGAAAGTTTCCCCGCTTGGTCTCGCGGAGATAGGCATCCATCGCAGACCAGGCCGCAGCGGCATCCCCCGCTTGGAGAGAGAGGATGCATCGCAACCTCAGGCCTTCCGGTTGGTTTGATTGAGCCGATTCCGCAACCTCCCGGCGTGCGGTCACGGTGTTTCCCTTGGCGACGAAAAAAGCGACACGGGCACCGAGATCGAGCGGGGGCTCGTCCGATTGGAGGATCTCCGAAGAGAGGACAGGCAGTGTGAGATCGATCTTGTAGCGAGCCGCTACGGCGGCGATGGCAGCGGAATATTCCTTCTGCGCCACCATGCGACGCACGCGAACAGGCCAGGCAGCGTCCTCCCAATCCGGATTCGCGCGGAGGAACTCCTCCAATTCAGACTTCGCACCGCGATTGAACCAGGAAATCAAAAATTCCCTGCGCTGCTCTGGCGTGAGCATTATTAAAAATGTGGGATCTTTAATCGCGTCCTCCATGCGGGCGTTTGGTGAACTCGCCATCCAAACGATCTGCAAGTCTGGCGAAAGAGTCGCATACTGGCCAAGGCCCTCAAAAAGCGGCGGATGCGACCGCGCTTGGGAGATGAGGCTGCGGTAGTATTCGACCAGATTGGCATATCCCCCGCCCTGCTCGATGAGGGCGTGCTTCTTCAAGGCCTCGCCCCAGAGCGGCGCTGTGCGGGCGAGGTCCTTGCGCATCCATAGGATTCCTTGGTCGTAAGGAATTTTGGCGCTGACAGGATTCAGCGCCCGCTCGGCTGCGAAAGCGGCATCGACGACTTGAGGGTCGCCATTGCCCGTGATTTCGCTGTAGCCGAGTTCCCTGTAGAGACCGCGTTCCATCGGGCTGAGGCTAAGCTCCGAATGACCCAGCGCAGCCGCCTCCTGAAAGCGTCCTTGCGCATTCAGTTTTCGAATTTGCTCCACGACAATCTTGCCCCGGTAGGGCGGGAAGGGATGTTCGTGGAACCACTGGGAGCGGATGAGGATCGACCCGCCGGCGAGAAGGACCGCGCCGCCTATGCCGAAAATCAAACGCTGCGCAAGCCATGCACTGCTTTTCTCGGTCTGGGTCGGCGAGGGATTTCCAAACGCCAGACCCGCCAGCACGAGCACCCACCATCCCAATTCAATGCGGTGAAGAGGGACATCCACAAAACCATGCAACATCGCCGCCAGCGCAGCGGCGATGACCCCCCAACGCAAAGGCCAGGAACCACCCTCTCGCAGGCGAAAAATATCCGAGACCAACAATGCCAGCAGAGCCAATGCAAGTAAGAGCGCGGGAATCCCCGCCTCCGCAGCCAGCATGAGCCAGTCGCTCTCGGGATGAATCGGCATCGCCTCGTCGATGCTGGCCTGCATGTAGAAAGGAAACACATAGCCAAATGTCCCGAGTCCGGTTCCGGTCAGCGGGTAGTCTCGAATGATATGCAGGGTATCCAGAAAGATTTTGGAGCGAAGATCACCCGCAAAAAGCCCCGCTTTTTCCCCGTCCTCCACGCCTAGGAATTCCAGGATGCGATTGCGCGCCTCGCCCTCGGATATCAGAAAAATCCACACCAGCGTGCCAGCGATGGCCAATGACGAAACCAAGAGCGGAAGCGATCGGTGCGTCCTGCCGAGAGCCGCCAACCACAAGAGAACGCCAATCACTAAAAAAATAACCCCGCCGCGTGAAATGGAGTAGAACAGGAGCGAGTAAACGCACAGCCCCAGCGACGCCATCGCCAGGAGGAAGACGACTGGACGACGACTGGACCAGGCCTCGCGAATGATTCCCAGTGCCAGCACACTCCCTGTCACCAGCAATGCCGCCGTGTGGTTTCGATTGGGGAAAAAGCCAAATTCCGGAGGCGACCATCCACGCTTGTCGAAAAACGGATACTCCCAGCCGGTAGTCTTGGCGTAGATGGCAAGCGCGGCATAGCCCGCGCAGGCCAGCAAGCCCAAGAGAGCGACATACACCTTCACTCCGGAACGGACCGGGTGGCCCAGAGAGAATAAGCCCGTGAGCAACGCCCCGACCAGAAGGGCCATCCAGTAAATCGTCTCACGCGGAGCCAAGCTGATCCACGGCAATGTGGGGAAGGCCTGATACTGCAACAAGGCAAGCCGCCACTCCGGCGTTGGGAACCAAGCCTGCGGCAGAAGGCTCAATGACGAGGCGACAAAGATCCCCGCGCAAAGCAACCAATACCGCAGAGGAACAATGCGGTTTGGCGCGAACACAATCATCGCCAATCCCGAAAACACGAAAAAAATCCCCGTTGCGCCCTGCCTCGCACTCCCCGCCAGAAAAACGGCCGCCATTGCGCCCAGCACAAGAGATGTCTGCACCAGTGCGGAGCGAAAGGGAGGATAGGATGTATTTTTATGTCCGCTGGCCATGAAATGCGGCCAAGCCGCTTAGTGCCGCCTACATCACACCCGCAGGGGCATTTGCTCAAGCGGGAAAAAATGTGAATAACATGGGAAAAACTTACCCCCTCCCCACAGGGTTGTTCACATCCTCTTTGTGAATGAGCGGGAAAAAGGTTATCAAGGCGCCATGACATTGAGCGACATCCAGCGATTGCTTGCGGAATTGGAAACCCACCCCACCCGCAGCCTTGGTCAGAACTTTCTCCACGACCAAAATCTGGCCCGCTCGATCGTCGCGCTTCTCGACATTCAGCCGGGCGATCACATCGTGGAAATTGGTCCGGGGCTAGGCGCGCTCACCGAGTTTCTCGTGACTCCCGAAACGCGCCTCACGCTTATCGAAAAAGACAGCCGCCTCATCTCCCATCTCAAGTCAAAATTCGAGCATGGAACAAACCGGGTGTTCCACGCCGATGCATTGGAATTCGACCTTCGCGAACTATGGGGTCACGGCCATGTGAAGATCATCGGCAACCTGCCCTACTACATTTCCACACCCCTCATCGCAAAATACGCATCCGCCCTCTCACCCGCATCAGCACTTGTTCTCACGCTCCAGCTTGAGTTGGCGCAACGACTCGGCGCCGCGCATGACACGAGTGACTACGGCGCTATGACACTCTGCACCGGTCGCCGCTGGGATATCCGACTCGAGCGCAAACTCCCCTCCTCGGTTTTCTTTCCCAGACCGAAGGTGGACTCCGCCGTCATCACCCTCCGGCGCAAGCCAAGATCCCGCGTTCGCGCCATCGATGATTCGATTTTTGAAACCCTCGTGAGACGCGGATTTTCAGAACGCCGCAAGCAACTCCGCAACCTGCTTCCCGAGTTCAAAAACGACTGGGAAAAAATCTCCGCCGCACTCGGTATGCCGCCCACCGTTCGCGCCGAACAACTCAGCCCCGCTCAATGGGAGTCCCTCGCCTTCACCGCCTCGCCCTCGACCGCCCAGCATGGCACCGAGCGCTTCGATGTGGTGGATGATCAAGACCGCGTGCTGCGCTCCGAGTTCCGCGATGTCATTCATGTGAATAACTTGCCGCACCGCGCCGTCCACATGCTCCTTTTCAACGCCTCTGGAGAGCTTTACCTCCAAAAACGCTCCATCTGGAAAGACCGCAACCCCGGCCTATGGGACTCCTCCGCCGCCGGGCATGTCGATTCCGGCGAAGACTACCTCACCGCCGCCCGCCGCGAACTCCAAGAAGAACTCGGCATCGAAGCCCCCGCCCTGACTCCCCTCACCCGCCTCACCCCGAATGAATCCAACGGCTGGGAATTCATCCAAGCCTACAAAGGCCACCACGAAGGCCCGTTCGAACCCGCGCCGATGGAAGTCGAAACCGGCGCATTCTTCCCCATGGAAAAAATCCGCCACTGGGCCAAAAAAAAACCAAGCAACTTCAGCCCGGTCTTCCTCGAAATCCTAAAAAACCTGCCCCCTCACTGAATCCAAACGACCAAAAATTTGGACGATCGTCCAAATTTTTGGTTCGCGAAATGCGGCGGCGGGAATGCGGGGTTTTAGGATCTGGAGGCGAAGCTGAGGGCGTTGCCGAGGCGGGCGCGCCAGGAGATGGGGGTGTGGCCTGCGCCGGGGATGCGTTGGATTTGGAATTCGCGGCCTTCGACAAGGCCTTTGGAGCGGAGCGAGGCGGCGAGGAGGGTGTGGTAGCCTTCGTAGCATTCGTCGATGTCCAGATCGCCGTAGTCGAAGTGCATGCGGAGGTTTTTGTCGAGGGCCGGTGTTTCTTCGAGCAGGCGCAGGGCGGCGCAATTCGCCGGGAGGGATTGCGATATGTCCTCGAAGGAGGTGGAGAGGCAGGCGATGCCTCCGAAGATGCCCGGATGGCGCAGTGCCGTGTGGAAGGCATGGAGCGCGCCGAGCCCCACACCGCCGAGGATGCGGGATGAGGGCGAGGCGATTGTGCGGTAGTGTTGATCCATGTGGGCGACCAGTTCCTGCGCGATGAATCCGGCATAGCCCTCGCCTCCAAGCTCGGGGGAGAGTTCGTAATCCCTGAGCGTGATGTCTTCGGGGGAAAACCCCTCGGGATGCCTCACGCCGACGACAATCGACTCAGGCATCATACCTCGGCGGGAGAGCATGGAGACCCATTCATCGGCCGCCAGATCAATGCCTGAGGGTTTGCTGAGGGCTGGATCGAAGATGGCGTCGCCGTCATGCAGAATGACGAGCGGGAAGCGGTGACCGGAATCGCGCGAGTAGGCGGGAGGGAGCCAGATGAGAAGTTCGCGATCCTGGGCCAGCAACCGCGAACCCATGACCTCGCGCGTAAGCCTCCCGCTGAAGCGATCCTTCCAGTCCGCAACCGTGTGTTGAAGCGTGGCGTCGAGCCAGACCCCATGCGAGAGGTTGCCGGGCACATTGCCGTGGGCATCCACCGCCTCGCGTTCCCAGGATCCGCGTGTGATTTTATATTCGAAATGCGAGCCAGTGGGCACCTCGATTTCACCGGTGTGGAAAGGCGGTTGCCAAGTCAGGCGCAATGCCCGCGCAGGGCCCCAGCATCCCAGTGCCTCGCTGCTGCCGGAAATGAAAATGCCCTCGGAGGAACGGTCGACCGGGGGAACAATGCGAAAGCGAATCCTGCTCATGCAAGAAACAATAACCTGCTGTTTGCACATGGCAAAGTCGTGTTTAACGGAGATTGGAATTGATCAAAAAACGCATGGACGCGGGGCAGGGATTTCGCCGAGAGTGCTGGGATGTCGAGTTCAGCATCCATCGAAGCGGGTGATGTCGCCGAGGCGCCGGAGATGCCCATCGCCAAGGCGGGTGGCATGCGGAGCTACTACCGTGTGGCGGAGGACGCCGGCACTGTCGTGCGCTGCGAACCGCAGGATGCGCAGATCATTGTCTTCAACAGTCCGACCATCGAGGACGAGGCGGATTTGCTGGAGTTCTACAATATCGATTACCACACGCTCCACTCCTCATTGGACCCGGATGAGCTGTCGCGTCTGGAATTTGAAACCGACCACGCGGCGATCATCTTCAAACGCCCGAAGAGCTTCTCGGCCGACGACAATTTTTTGCTCAAGCTCACCTCGACCGGTGTGTTCGTTTACGAGGACCGTATCGTGGTGGTCATGCCCGACGATGCCCCGCTTTTCGAGGGCCGTGCCCCGCTGCGGATTTTCTCGGTCCAGGATGTGATCCTCCGCCTTCTTTACCAGAGCATCAGCCATTTCGAAGGCCACCTGAAAGCCATCAATATGCTCTCGGACTCGCTCGAGCGGCGCATCATCAGCTC
>CANKXQ010000047.1 GCA_947487745.1 Spartobacteria bacterium
GGATCCCAAGTCTTCCGCCCTGCCGCATGGACAGCCTTTGGAACCGCTGACGCCGAGGCCGCCGATTTCCGGGCCTGCCAAAACTTCGGCCCCCTCTATCGCTAAGCCAATAGGTCAGTCCACAAATAATCAAGACGGCAGGAGCGCACCCGCTCTCCTGCCGTCTTTCTTTTGATCAAAAAAACTATATCGAAATCATCCCAGTCCGCCGAACGACTTGGAGGCCATCGCCCCGCATGGCCCATATATCAAGAACGGAAGACGCCGGATTACTCCCAGAAACCGTCCCGCTCACAAAGCACGCGAACGCCCTATGTGCCCGCCGCCTCTTCGCGGTCAGGGTGAGGCCATGATGTTTGATCCAAGAGTCCTTTACTCCTTCAGCGCACGGCTGAGGTCGTTGGGGTGGCGGTATCCCAGGTGATAGGCGGCGGCTTTGACTTGCCAGCCTTCCGTGTGGACGAGTCGGCGGGCTTCTTGCCATTTCAGTTTCCGAAAATAGGCGCCCGGTGAGAGTTCGGCCTGGCTGCGGAAGAAGCGGTGCAGGGCGCTGGGGGACATTCCAAGATAGTCGCAGAGGGAGGGAACAGGGGTGTGGATGGAAAGGTTGTTCATCATCCAAGAATGTGCCAGCTCCCAACGCAGGTCTCCGGTCACTGCCGCCGGTCGCGAGGCGCGCAGGATTTCGACTTCCAGCAATTGGCGCAGCGCATTCAGGGTCGATGGCAGGACACTGTCTGACATGGCGATTTCTTTGCGACAGCGGGTATGAATGTCCTTGAGCGCGTCGAGTGAAGCGGTCTTCATCTCAAGGAGGAGATATCCACCTTCGCTGATATGAAGTTCAGGCAACTGTGGGCGGTCCTTCCAGACCCAGACGAGAATGCTGACATTTTCAAGTTGGTCTTGAGTGATGCCGAACGGGCAGTCGGAGTCGATCAGGATGGCTGTCGATCCCCTCACGGTCCTTGTCTCTTTGCCAAGGGACAGAACAATTTCGCCGCTCATCAGAATGAAGTAGTTTGTGCCACGGTCGTAGTGGAAGGGGAGGGGACTCTTTCCAAAATCGCGGCGTCCCCAGCCAAGGTAGATGAGCGGGAGATTCCCTTTCCCTCCCCAACTCGGACGCCCCGGCGGGGGATGGACTGTCACTTTGGAAATGGGTTTTGGCATGGTAGCAGTTTGTGTCATCCGTGCTGGAATGGCTACCGCTTTCGTGTTCCCTTGTGTTGTCGAGCGGGGGAGAGTTCTTACGTTCTTGCGAACACTCTCTTTAAAACCAAAAAATTCCACCCACTATGAAAAAACTACCACGATTTACTATCGGTATGGGCGACCGTTTTGCCCATCAAGGCGAGGCCCAACTCTCTGCAGTTGAATCTGCATTCAAGCGAGGTGTGCCGCTTCATCCAGTGTGGAACAAGTCGAACCGCGAGCACACGCTCATTGGCACCAAGCCCGAGGATCTCCGCGCCGAGGCGGATGCCGCTGTGAAGGCGCTTAACTGGACCGCGCCCTATTTCGTGGATGCCGATCACATCAACCTCCACACGGTTGACGGCTTTATCGCTGCGAGCGATTTCTTCACGCTCGATGTCGCCGATTATTCGGGCAAACCCGCAAGCCCTGAGAGTCTGTCGGCGTTTTTCGAAAAGCGCTCCAGCCTTGTCGGCACGCATCGGCTTCCCCTGCTCGATGCGCCTCTGGAAATAACCCGCACCGATCTCGAGCGCACGGCGGGCAAGTTTCTCTGGGCCATGCAGGAGGCGGGTCGCATCTACCGTCACATCGCGGCCGCGAAACCGGCGGACACCTTTGCTGTCGAGGTCTCGGTGGATGAGACCGACACGCCGCAGACTCCCGCAGAGCTGTTAATCCTCCTTGCCATGATCGCTGATGAAGAAATTCCTGCTCAAACTATTGCGCCAAAGTTCACCGGCCGTTTCAACAAGGGCGTGGACTATGTCGGCGACATTGTGGCCTTTGAGCGCGAGTTTGGTGCGGATCTGGCTGTTTTGTCCTATGCGGTTCGTGAATTTGGTTTGCCCGACACGCTCAAAATCAGCGTCCACTCCGGCAGCGACAAATTCTCGCTCTACCCGATCATCCGTCGTCTGGTTGCGCGTCACAATGCTGGGTTGCACCTCAAAACCGCCGGCACGACCTGGCTTGAAGAGGTGGCGGGTTTGGCGGAATCCGGAGGCGAGGGATTGGAAATCGCGAAGGACATCTACGCCGCCGCACTTCCGCAGGCCGAGGAACTGATCAAGCCTTATGCCCCAGTCGTGGATATTGAAATCCCGAAGCTCCCATCAATCGAAACCGTCCGCAGTTGGACTTCACAGAACTTTGTCGAAGCTCTCACTCACGATGCCTCTTGCCCGAAATACAACCTCCAGTTCCGCCAGTTCATCCATGTTTCGTTCAAAGTCGCCGCCGGCATGGGCACCCGCTACACCGATGCCTTGAAGGCTAATCGCGAGATTGTCGGTCGACGAGTCCGCGATAACTTGCTTAGAAAACACATTGACCCGCTTTTCTGCTGATTGGCTATGAATTCCCGCCCCTTCATTCACGAAGACTTCCTTCTCGACACACCCGCCGCGCGTGAGCTTTACCACCGTCACGCGGCCGATTTGCCAATTATTGACTATCATTGCCATCTCCCGCCCAAGGAAATTGCGGACAACATTCGTTGGGACAACATCGCCATGCTTTGGCTTGGGGGCGATCACTACAAATGGCGGCGATGCGCACGGCAGGCGTCAACGAACGATTCTGCACCGGCGATGCGCCGCATTGGGAAAAGTTCGAGCAATACGCTGCCACGATGCCGAAGTTGCTCCGCAATCCGCTCTACCATTGGTCGCACATCGAGCTCGCGCGTTACTTTGGAATCAGCGACCGACTCCTCAATCCCGAAACCGCGCGCGGAATCTACGATCATTGTAACACGCTACTCGCCCAGCCGGATTTTTCCTGCCGTGGCCTGATGAAAAAATCCAAAGTCGAAGCCGTCTGCACCACCGATGATCCAGTGGATTCGTTGGAGCATCATGCCGCCATAGCCGCCGATGCATCGTTCGATATCCAAGTGCGCCCGACCTGGCGTCCGGACAAAGTTCTAGCCATCGACCAACCTGCCCTGTTCGCTGCATGGCTCGAGTTGCTGGAGAGGGCGTCAGGAATAAGCATCAGCACGCTTTCCGATCTCATGAAGGCTCTCCAAAACCGGCATGATTTCTTTGCCTCGCGTGGTTGCCGTCTTTCCGACCGTGGCGTGGATACGATCTGGGCCGAGGATTGCACGGAGAATGAAGCCTCAGCGATTTTCGCCAAGGCGCGCGCGGGTGGTTCCGTGACGATTGATGAGGCGCTGCGCTACAAATCCTATCTGCTTCACGAACTCGCGGTGATGGATGCGGCGAAAGGCTGGACCATGCAGATCCATTACGGGGCGATCCGAAACAACAACACCCGGATGAAAAAAATACTCGGCCCTGATTGTGGATTCGATTCCATCGGCGACCTGCCAGTAGCTGCAGCCCTTGCCAAGCACCTCGACCGACTCGACCTCGCGGGCAGCCTGCCCAAGACAATCATCTACAATCTCAACCCCCGCGACAACGAGCTCGTCGCCACGATGCTCGGGAACTTTCAGGACGGCATCACGGCAGGCAAAATCCAGTTTGGCAGCGGATGGTGGTTCCTCGATCAACTCGACGGCATGACGCGCCAGATCGAGAGCCTCTCGCAGCTCGGCCTTCTGAGCCAGTTCGTCGGCATGCTCACCGACAGCCGCTCGTTCCTCTCCTACACCCGCCACGAATACTTCCGCCGCCTGCTGTGCAATATCCTTGGCAACGACATCGATCGCGGACTCCTGCCTTCTGACTTCGCCCTCGTTGGGAAAATGGTCGAGGACATCAGCTACCACAACGCCCGCCGCTACTTCGGGTTCTACGAAAACCACTGAGTTCTCCAGATCCCTCATGGTAAGGTCGTCTGCAGACCAACTTCCACATTCAGGCCAACGACCAGAGGCTTTCGGCAAACGGTGGAGAACTTTGGTCTGCTTTGTGTTTTCCTTTCGGGTGTGCGGCGGGTTTTGCTATCGTTCACTTATGAAATTTTTCCGGTTCGCTGCCGTTTTTCTTTTTCCTGCGATCCTCGTGGCCCGCGAGACGATGATCGACAATACCGGCGTGGTTGAAAATCCGAAGCCGACTTGGGAAACCCAGAACAAGGCCCGCACCTTCTCGCTCCTTATTCCTGCGCCGCGTGGCCAGATCACGGATCGCAATGGGCAACCGCTGGCTCAGAGTCGCGTGAGCTACAACCTGGCGATCAGTTTTCCGACGCCGCTGGATTGGCCGGATTCGAAAATCCTCTCTTTCGCCCGTCAGCAAATGGCCATGGCCTCGGGCCTGATCAATCGTGACATGCGTCTCTCGGATGCCGTGATTCTGAACCACTATAAAAACCGTGGTGTGCTGCCACTGGACATCGCGACCGACCTTCTTCCGCGTGAACTTTCCGCCGTGCAGCGCAGCATGCCGCCGAATCAAGTCCTTCGCCAAACCTATGTTCGTTTCTACCCGAATGGACCTCTTGCCGCGCACATCCTCGGCTACACAGGATATGAAGCACCGCTCTCTGCCCGACCGATCGAAAACAACGACCTCATTTTCTCCGAGAGCGAGGGGCGTGAAGGGCTCGAGCAGGTTTTTGATCGCGAACTCCGCGGTCAGCCCGGCCTTCTTCAAATCACATTCGGTGCCGATGGAAAAAAGGTCTCCGAGCGCGTGGCCCGCCAGCCTGTGCCAGGCTACAATGTCGTAACCAGTCTCGACCTTCCGCTGCAGCAGGAGGCGGAAAAAGTCCTCGCAAAAAATACAAACCGGGGAGCCCTTGTCGTCATGGATCCCAACAACGGCGAAATCCTCGCGATGGCATCCTACCCTTCATTCAATCCGAATGATTTCGTCCCGATCGTGCGTCCAGATGTCTTCGCGCGCTACTCAAATGACCCCTCCGACCCGCTTGTTCCGCGCGCCTTCCGCTCGGCCTACCCGCCCGGCTCCACATTCAAAACCTTCGTTGGATTTGCCGGCCTTGAAACCGGGCGCATCACTCCGAAGGAGACCTTCGGTTGCCCGACCTCTTTCACAGTCGGTGACCATAGCTTTCGCAACTGGAAGAAGGTCGATGCAGGCAGACTCAACTTCCGGCAAGCCCTGACGCAGTCTTGCAACACCTGGTTCTATCAAGCCGGTCTGAAGATGGGCGCAGCTCCTATCATTGACTACTCCAAGCGTATTGGACTGGGGCGCCGCACCGGCATTCCCCTCCGCTCCGAGGCTTCGGGAAACATCCCCGACGATGACTACATGCTCCGCGTCCACAAGCGCACACTCAAAGGCGGGGATGTGGCCAACCTCTCCATCGGGCAAGGTGACATCCTCATAAGCCCTCTCCAAATGGCGCAAGCCATGAGCGTGATGGCCAATGGCGGTTTTCTCCACCAGGCCCGGTTGGTTCTTCAAGTGCAGTCCATCGACAACAAAGTCGTTGCCGCCTACCCCGATCGCATTCGTGAACAGATTCCTGTGTCTCCGGAAGTCCGTGAGGAACTCCGTCGCGCACTCGTTGGTGTGACGAGTGATGGTTTGGGAACAGCCCACCAAGCGGCAGTAAAAGGAATCGAAGTCGCGGGAAAAACGGGAACCGCGCAGTGGGGGCCAACCGACAGGCAGCGCATTGCTGCTTGGTTTGGAGGTTTTTTACCGGCGGATAATCCCAAGTATTCTTTCGCTGCGCTCTACGAGGGAGAGCCTGGAGTGAAGACTGGTGGCGGATCCCACGCCGCTCCGCTTATCGGAAAACTTTTCCGGGAGGTCTATAAAACCTCCGCTTCCAAAAAACCAACTTCGCCCTCCGCGCCACAGGCGACTCCTTCGCCGGAACCCGATGTTATCGCTCCTGCAGCGGTTCCGGTGGATGAATCCAACTAAAAAATCTTTAGGAAATTCGCCTGCCCTGCTTGACAGCATGCGACTCATTTGCTGGTCTTCAACTCGTCAGTGTAATTCAAACCCAACTCCAATAAATATACACAACCATGAACAAAGTTGAACTCACCGTAGCAGTCCAAAAAACCCTCGATTCCACCAAAGCTGACGCAGAACGCGCTGTGAACGCTGTCATCGACGCCATCAAACTCGGCGTTAAAAAAACAAAGACCGTTCAGCTCATCGGCTTCGGCACATTCAAGATCAGCAACCGCAAAGCCCGCACTGGCGTGAACCCAAAGACTGGCGCGAAGATCAAGATCAAGGCTTCCAAGACTGTTCGTTTCGTCCCTGGCAAAGCATTCAAAGGGGCTATCTAACTTTCCCCTCCGCTTAAAGAAGACCCGTTTAGCCAAGCGCTGAACGGGTCTTTTTCTTTTCTCTCAAGAAGGTTTTTACCAAGAGGCGCGCAATCCTCACGGGCATGTGGCACACACGCCGAAAAACTCCAGCGAGTGGCTCAGGTCTCGGAACCCATACTGGCGGGCGATCCGCTTCTCCGAATCACCGATAGGGCAGGGGATGTCGATCAGCACGACGCTGCCGCAGGAGCGGCAGATGAGGTGGTCGTAGTGTTTGCGAGGGTCGCTGATCTCGTAGTAGCTGCACGAACGCTGCAGGTTCACCTTGTGGACCAGGTGGAGTTTTTCCATCAGCAGGATCATTCGAAAGACCGTGGCATAGTCCGGGCGAGCTCCCTCATGGCTTGATGCGGCGGATTGGATATCCTGGAGACTCATGGGGCGTCCCGACTCGAAGAGCGCTTGGAGAATGCCGCGCCGGTTGCGAGTGATGCGTAAACCCTCGCGTCGCAGGAGTTCTGTGACGCTCTCCGGAGTGAATGCGGCTTCGGTTCGGTTCATCATTCAAAAATAACGCGTCCGGTTCGTCGATCAATAGTCGAATCGTTTTCGCACCGGCAGTCCCTGCGAAGCCAGGTGCTCCTTGGCTTCGGCAACTGTGTGTTTGCCGAAATGAAAGATGCTGGCAGCGAGCACGGCGTCTGCCAGTCCCTCGCGCAGCACATCGGCGAGGTGCTGGAGTTCTCCGGCGCCTCCGCTGGCAATCACTGGTATTCCCACGGCCTCGGAGACGGCACGCGTCAGTTGCAAATCATACCCGCCGCAGGTGCCATCGGCATCCATGCTTGTCAGGAGAATCTCGCCCGCGCCGCGCTTTGCGGCTTCGACGATCCACTCGATGGCATCGCGCTCGGTGGGTTTGCGTCCGCCATGGGTGTAAACTCTCCACTTCCCGGGCCCATCGCGCTTGGCATCCACCGCCACCACGACGCATTGAGACCCAAAAGCCTCAGCCGCCTCGCTGATAAGCTCAGGTCGCTGAAGTGCAGAGGTGTTCACGCTGACCTTGTCGGCTCCGGCTCGAAGCATGGTGCGAAAATCCTCCACGGCTCGAATGCCCCCGCCCACTGTGAGTGGCATGAAGCACTGCTCCGCCGTGCGTTCAACGACCGAAACCATGGTGGCGCGTCCATCGCTCGAGGCCGTGATGTCCAAGAAAACAAGTTCATCGGCGCCTTGGCGGTCATACATCTTCGCGCACTCGACCGGGTCGCCCGCATCGCGGAGGTTCAGGAATTTCGTCCCTTTCACTACGCGACCATCGGTCACGTCCAGACATGGAATCACTCGTTTTGCCAACATGGTTTCAACAATCCGCGCACGATTTATGAAATCGAGACTAAAATGATTGCGCCTGCCGCGCATCGGTTTCTATGGTGTGCATACCTCAGCGTAAGGGAATGCAGGGAAGACTTCATGGAATCAAATCGCACAAACTGCCCATTCGCCCGGCTTCCCGCCTTTCTCGCCTGCGTGCTTGCGGTTTTCCTGCTTTCAGGTTGCGGGACCACACAGACTTTCCGCTCTCCCCGTGGTTTGCAGGCTGCTGGATATTTCGACACCGTGGTCATCGACGCGGGCCATGGCGGACACGACTCGGGGGCAAGGGCTGTCAATGGCGCTCCTGAAAAGCAGCTCGCCTTGGACACGGCTCGCCGGGTCTCCCGTATTCTCCGCTCATCCGGCTTGAGAGTGGTGGAAACACGCTCGGGGGATTATTTTATTCCTTTGGATCAACGCGTAGCCAAGTCGAACAGCTTGCGCAATGTCGTCTTTGTGAGCATTCACTACAATTGGGTAAAACGAGCCAAACCTTCAGGTGTGGAAACCTTCTTCTACAGCGCCCGCAGTTCCCGTCTCTCGGCTAACATTCAGCGCGAAGTCATAAAAAGTTCTGGCGCCATAAACAGGGGAATCAAAAATCGAGGTTTCTATGTCCTGAAAAACAACAAACGCCCAGCTGTGCTCTGCGAATTGGGATTTGTTTCCAACCCCTCGGAGAATCGCAAAATCCAAACGGCCGCCGTCCGGCAAAGCCTCGCCGAAGCGGTGGCGAGGGGCATCCTTGCTGAAAAAGCGGGCCGCAATCCTTGATCGTCCTCAGGGGTCGACTTGCATCAGGACTTCCTGTGTCGCCGCGCGGATCGCCTGC
>CANKXQ010000048.1 GCA_947487745.1 Spartobacteria bacterium
CCACGCGCAGTTTGATAGAGGTGTAGCACCTTGCCGAAAACAGGATCCGGCGTGTCACTGATCGGGCCTGTTCCAAAGCCTTGGTTATCGAGGAAGACGCGCAGGAGAAGGACTTCAGATTTGGCGATGTCCGACGGCTCAGGGGCGCTGGCGGAGGCCGCAGCCGGTTTCGGCGTGCTTTTAAGAAGGAGTTTTTCCTCCGGCGTGGGGATGCGCAATTTCTGGCCGATTTGCAGGAAGTCGGTCTCAAGGGCGTTAAACTCCTTCAGCTGGGCGACAGAGAGCTTGAGCTTTTTAGCGATGTGAATCAGAACGTCACCTTTTTTCACGGTGTAGATGTTTTGATCCTGCTGCGAAGCGGCAGCGTTGCCAGACTGGGCGCCAGGCCGCTGCTGAAGCACAGGAACCTCGCGCGGAGGAAGCCCCCAAGGGGCCGAGGCCGGAGGAGCGACATTCCATTTCCATTTCACGGCGCGCTCGAGGCCGGGCTCGACACCCTGCGCATGGATGCGGGGACTCGCGGAGGCGAGGAGGAGAAGCGCGGTGGAAAAAATGGCGAACCAATGAGGCATGGGATCAGGCGGAGCGTTTGGATTTGAGAACGGATTCGATGCGGGCAAGAGGGAGGGTGTTGATGACATCGCTTTTCGTGAGCCAGCCTTTGCGGGCGATGCCGACGCCGAAGATGAGATCCTGGAGGCCTGCGGTCGAGTGGGCATCCGGGTTGATGGCGCATTTCACGCCTTTTTCCCTTGCGAGCGGCCACCAGCGCCAGTCCATGTCTAGGCGGCGTGGGTTGGCGTTGAGTTCGATAATCGTGCCTGTGGCGGCGGCGGCATCGAGGATGGCGGGGATATTCAGCTGGTAGGGTTCGCGGCTGAGGAGCAGGCGGCCGGTGAGGTGGCCGAGCATGGTGACATGGGGGTTTTCCATGGCGCGGATGATGCGCTTGGTCATTTCGGCCTCGGGCAGGGTGAAGGACGAATGGACGCTCGCGACGACATAATCGAGCGTGGCGAGGACTTCGTCGGGGAAATCGAGCGATCCATCCTTGAGAATATCGCACTCGGTGCCAGCGAAGATGCGGAATTCGCTGTCGGCGGCGTTGAGTTCGGCAATACGGGCAACTTGGGCGGCGAGGCGTGTCTCGTCGAGGCCGTTGGCTTGGAATGAGGCCTTCGAGTGGTCGGCGATGCCGAGGTATTCGAGGCCCAGCTCCTTTGCGGCGGCGACCATGTCTTCGAGAGTGGCGCGGCCGTCGCTTGCGGTCGTGTGATTATGGAATGTGCCGCGCAGGTTGCTCCACTCGACGAGGCGGGGCAGCTTGTGTTTCTCGGCGGCGTCGATTTCGCCGCGGTCCTCGCGGAGTTCAGGCTCCACGGGGTCGAGGTCCAGGGCGCGGTAGATGTCCGCCTCCTCGTGAATCTCAGGCAGAGGCTGCAGGAGTTCGCGTCCCTCGGCGGCGCTGAAGCGGTATTCGTTGAGCGACCAGCCACGGGAGAGAGCGCGGGAGCGCATGCGGACATTGTGCTCCTTGCTGCCGGTGAAATAATTCAAGGCGAATGGAAACTCGGGACCGGTCACAGCGCGCAGGTCGCACTGGATGCCGCTCTTGAGGATCACGCTGGATTTTGTGGCGCCGTGGGCGAGGACATTTTCCACAAGAGGATGGGCGGTGAAGAATGCCATGACGGCTTCCGGCTGTTTCGTGGAAACGATGAAGTCGAGATCGCGGACGATTTCTTTTTTCCGGCGGAAGCTGCCGGCAATCTGGGCGAGGTTGACATCCGGGTGCCCGCGCAGGTCGTCCAGGAGGCCTTCGGCAATCTGGGCGACATCGCCGAAGCGAAACTCACCGGCGTGACTGCGCATGTGCTCGATGCCTTTGAGGATGTTTGAGGCGGTCTTCTCGCCGAAGCCGGGGAGGGCTGCGACCGAGCCGTCCTTGCAGGCGCGCTCGAGATTCGTCACGGAGTGGACTTTCAGGGTATCCCAGAGGACTTTGATTTTTTTCGCGCCGAGGCCTTGGATGTCGAAAAGCGTGAGGATGTCGGGCGGAAATTCCTCGCGGAGGTTGTTGTAATAGTCGAGGCGGCCGTGAGTGGAGAGTTCGGCAATTTTTTCGCCTGTGGCCTTGCCGATGCCGTCAACTGCCGTGAGCCGGTCCTCGGCGATCAAGGTCTCAAGAGGCTCCGATAGTGTCTCCAGCGCGCGGGCGGCGTGGGTGTAGGCGCGGACTTTGAAGGGATTCTCGCCTTTCAGCTCGAGCAGGCGGGCGATGTTTTCGAAGACATCGGCGATTTCGTCTTTGTTCATTGCAGGTAGGTTTGGAGCCTGTTCCGCCAGCCGGGAAGCCACTTCGCCTCGTTGCGGGCGGGCGGCGCATTTTGAACGCGGCGGGTCAGGACGGCGTCGGCAGCACGCGCGAACTCAGGCAGGGCCTTTCCTGTGGCGGGCATGGTTTCCAGAACCTGAAGCAAGCCCCAGCCTTGGCCGTTGTAGCGCTCGGCGGGATTCACGCCTTCGCCTTTGAAGTTCACATAGTCCATGAGCGCGTAGAAACCGAGTGGTTCCGCAGCGACGCGGCGGAAATTGGTCTCGATTTTGGCGCGTTGGGCGGGCGTGGTGGCGGCGAGCATTTTCGGCAGCGCGGCCTCCATGCGCATCGCCGCATATCGCGCCTGTGCCGCGACGGTTTTGGAAAGCATCGCGCGGAGGGCGGTGAGTCGTGGGCCGTCGAGGTCTGCCATGAAGGCGTCGCGATTTTTCCAAGGGCATGGGCCGAGCATCCAATCCTCGACCGGCACGCCTTGCGTTTTCAGAAAGCGCGCAAGGCCGGGCCAACTTTCTTCAAAGGGGCCGGTGCGGCCGGCCGGATACCAGATGAAATGCGCGATGCCGAGGGAGGGAAACTCCTCGCCCTTGTTCCAGGAAGTGAGGCCGCTGACCGTGCCCGCGCACTCGTTTTTCCAAATACGGCGGCCGATTTCGAGCGCTTGGGAATCGCTCAGCGCGGCGGTGGATGCCTGGGCGGCGAGGGATGACATCACAACTACAGCCAATAGGAATCGTCGAATCATCTGGCGATGCGTGCTCCGTCTGCGGGCGCTCAGTTGGTTTTCTTGGTTTCGGCGACGGATTTTTTCTTGGTCGCTGCTGGTGTTGGCGAGGGAGCAGGTGCCTTTTCAAGAATCGGCTTGAGCGGATCTTGCTTGCGGTATTCGCGCGGGAGTTTCGCCTGCGGACGCTCGGGGTCGTTGAGTTTGTTGAAGCGCTTCGCCTGCGGCTTGGTGAGCGGATCGTCGAAGATGTCTTTGAAGCGTGTGTCGAGCGAGAGGGCGCGGTCGTATTCCGCCAAGCCTTGGATGTAGCTGTAGTAGGCCTGGAGGAGGAATGTCTGCGACTGGAGGAGCGAGGTCTGTTGGTTCAGCACATCGAGCTGTGTGCCTGCGCCGGCGTCGAGGCGCTCCTGCGCGAGGCGGAGGGCCTCCACGCCTTGGACCACGCTGGCCTCTTGGCTGTCCACGGTTTCGCGGGCCTCAAGGAGTTTTGAAATCGCCTGCTGGACTTGAAGGATGACTTCGCGCACGCCGTTGTCGTAATTGATTTTCGCCTGCTCCATGCGGGCCTTGGCGGTTTTCACATTGCCGTAGGTGAGGAGTCCATCCCAGACGGCCCAGGAGCCTTTGACTCCGAAAAACCAGCCATTGACCATGTCGCCGAGGTTGTTTGTGAGAAAGTCGCTCTCGTTTGTTTGTCTGGCGCTGGCACTGATTTGTGGAAGGTAGCCGGCGACTTCTTGGTTGACGCGCGCGGCCTCTCCGAGGATGAGTTGCCGCTGGGCTTTGAGGTCGGGGTTGCGGGTCACAGCGATGCGCACGGACTCGTCGGAGTTGAAGGTTCGCGGCTTGTAGTCGAGCTTGCCGACGATATTGAAAGGGACTTCGCTCGGGAACCCGGGCGGGTAGTCCATGCCGAGCAGGCGGACGAGCCGATACATCGAAACGCGGTAGTTGTTCTGCGCCTGAATGAGCGGGGGTTTCGCATTGGCAAGGGCGACCTCGGCCTGGAGGACATTGAAGCGAGGCACAGTTCCCGCCTCGTAGCGGTTCTGCTGGTCTTTGAGTTGCTCGGCGAGGAGATCGACGGACTGTTGGTTGGCGATGATGAGGGCGCGGTTGAGGACGACTTCGAAGAAATTGATTTTCACCTCCGAGATAACATTGTCGATCACGCCGCGCAGGCGGTAGTAGGCCTCCTGCTCGTCCGAGAGGGCCGCCCGGATGCCGGAAACCACAGCGCCGCCGTCGTAGATCAGCTGGGAGAATTCCACATTCACGCTCCAGGCCTCGTCGTTGATGTTTGCTCCGCCGAAATTGACATCGTTGACCTCACGGGTGGTGTAGCCATAGTTCGAATTCAGCGAAACCTGGGGGATGATTCTGGAGCGGATGCTGATGAATTTTCCCGAACTGGTGTTCAGTTCCTGCACGGCACCCAGAATTTCGGGGTTTTGTTTGATGGCGGTCTGGATGGCATCTTCGATTTTCAGATCGGGAACCTTGGGATTTCTTTGTTTGGCGATGAGTTCGTTGAGGGCCTTGTAGAAATCGGTCGTGGCCATTTCCTTCGTCACTGCGGTGCGGGCGCTTTGTTGCAAGACGGGAGTCTCGGGGCCGGGAGCAAGCGGTTCAGCGGATTGTGCAGGCACGGGCGCCGCGAGTTCGCTTGAAATCTGGCTCGGCTCCGGCAGGGGTGGCGCGACTGGCATAGGAGGAACCGGCAGCGGCATGGTGCCATCTGGAAGAGGTGTGCCGCTGGGAGTCGGACTGCCCGAGGGAAGAGGCAGGGGTGTGAATTGAGGCAGGGGAGGCGGCGGCGGCAGATCCTGAAACTGAGGGGTAGGAGCTTGCGCGAAAAGCGGGAGTCCGGCGAAAAGAAATGCGGCAGTTAGAATGGTGGAAAATTTCAGGATCATGGTGTTGGCTGTGCGAGCGCTTGGAAAATGAAGTTTATGCAAGGAATAGCCGGTGAAAAGAAAATCGAACGGCGTGCTGGATTATTTTATGGCGCGGACCCCGCCGTAGGCGTTGCGGTCGATGAATCCGCACGGCCGCCGGATGGTTCCGACCAGGCTGGACGCGGGATGTAGATTTTATCTCCGGTGGATGGATTGCCAGACACGATGTCGGCGATGATAAAGGGATGCGCTTTGAGCGATGTCATGCGCAATGTCCCTGATTCGCGTCCATTCTGAACAGAGAGGTATTTCTCGCCCGGTATGACCGGCGTGGCGGACTCCGACTCGATCAGAACGAAATTTTCGCCTGTGTTCACCAAATGAATCGTGCCGGCCCAATTCACCGGTGTGGCGGCAGGCGGGCGGGGCTTTTTTTTAGGGAGGAACTTGCCCAGGCCACCAAGCCAAGAAGTGGGCGGGGTGAGCGGCTTGTTGCCAGACGGGTGCGTGCAGGCTCCGAGCGAAAAAACGACCGCAGAAGCGAGAAGGGGTGTGATTTTCATCAGGGAAGCCAGGCAGGGTCGCGGGGAGGCGTTTTAGCAAAAGCCGCCGCGCCGTTCTCATCACGAAAAACCGCCCATTGCCCGTCCTTGCGGACGAGCAGGACGGCCTTATCGGGTTGCACAAGTCTAAGAAACGCAGTTTCGCCCGGGTCGGCATCGCTCAGATTCGCGATAGCCCATTTTTGATCAGACCATTCGCCCGCCTCGGAGGGCAGGAATCCCTCGCGAATGAGTTTTTCAAAGTAACCCTCCGTAGAAGTCGCGCTGACTTCGTAGGGCCAGCCGAGATGGTTTTTGCCGAACTGAAACCCATCCAACGCCATTTCTTGGGCCGTGTGGTGGATTGAAAGAGCCTTGCGTGAAAAATCTGGCGACGAGACGGCATTGGAAACCGGATTCGGTGCGGGAACATCGGGTTCGGTCGGTGCCGGGTTTTTCCGACAGGCGGTTGCCGTCAGCAGGCAGAAGATGCCAGCGAAGAAAAAAAAAACGGGCCAACCGGGTCGCATGATTGGGAGATATCCGAAGCGGCCCCTGCAATGCAAACCCCAAGCCCCTGCCACCCGTGGCCCCCTGGGATTTTTGCATCAAATTAATACCCTTGCCGCTTGACCCGACTTGGATGACTCGCCATAGTGACCGATTCCGAAGGGGAAAGCGCTGCGGCCACAGCTCGTCGCTTTCTGTTTCGGCAGAAACGATTTTATGAATTCCGAACTCATCACAATGCTGGACCTGCTGGAGCGTGAGAAGGGCATCAAACGCGATGTCCTCGTGGAGGCTATTTCCACATCCATCCTGGCGGCTTCGAAGAAAAGTTTCACCTCGGGCACCCGCGAACTGCGCATCGAGATCAATCCTCAAAGCGGCGCCATTCGCGCCATGGCGAAGCTTATCGTGGCTGAGAAAATATCGAGTCCGCATGAAGAGATTCTCCTTTCCAAGGCGCGCGCCATCAAACCCGACGCGCAGCCCGGCGAGGAGCTTGATGTCGAGGTGACGCCACGCGACTTTGGCCGCATCGCTGCACAGGCGGCCCGTCAGGCCATCAACCAGCGCCTCCGCCAGATCGAGCGGGAGATGATTTATGATGAGTTCAAGGATCGCACCGGAGAGATCGTGACCGGCACCGTCCGCCGCTTCGAGCGTTCGGATGTGATCGTGGATCTCGGAAAATTTGAAGGCGTCATGCCATCCCGCGAGCGCGTGCTCACCGAGGAATACAATGTCGGCGACCGCCTGCGCGCCTATGTCGTCGCGGTGGAGAGCGGCAACCGCGGACCGGAGATCATCCTTTCACGAAGCCATCCGAATTTTGTCCGCCGCCTCTTTGAACTCGAGGTCAGCGAAATTGCCGACCGCACAGTAGAACTCAAGGTCCTCGCCCGAGAAGCAGGTTTCCGCACGAAGGTCGCCGTCCACAGCGCCGATCCGAAGGTCGATCCTGTAGGCGCCTGCGTCGGCATGCGCGGAGCCCGCGTCAAAAACATCGTCCGCGAACTCAACAACGAGAAAGTCGATATCATCCGCTGGGATGCCGACCCGCTTAAATTCGTGAGCGCCGCGCTCAAACCGGCGAACATCAAATCCATCACCGCCGACGAAGCGAAAAAAATCATTCAGGTTCTTGTGCCGAAGGAAGACCTCTCGATTGCCATCGGACGCAAAGGCCAGAACGCCCGCCTCACCGCAAAAATGTGCGGATGGGAAGTTGATATTCAAGAAGACAAGCGCGAGGAAAAAGCCCTCAAGCACAAGACTGACGAGGCCGCCCACTCGCTTGCTGAGATTCTTGGAGTTTCCGAGGAAGAGGCCCTCAAACTCACCGCAGGCGGCATGAATTCCATCGAGGTCATTCAATTGGCCGGCGCAGAGGACATCGCCGAGGCGCTCGGTTCCGACATCGAAACCGGCCAGCGAATCCTCGCAGCGGCACAGGCTACACAAAAAACTCCCGCCGCCTGAGGGGTATGAAAACGTTCCCCCGGCTCGCAATTTACCATGGCAGAGAAAACAAAGAAAAAAACCACCGAGGAGAAGCCGGCCGCCACGAAGCGTCCAGCAGGATCCCCGCGCTCCACGCGCACCCCACGCTCCGCTGAAACTCCCGCGCCATCTGCCACCCCAGCTCCCGAACCGAAGGTTCAGGGTCCGACGGTCGACCTGCTCGAGCCGGTTAAAAAAGTAAAAAAAACTTCCGATAAGGTCGGCCTCAAGCCGTTCATTAAGCCTCTCGTTGCCCCTCCAGTCTCGCAAACGCCACCTCCGCCTGAACCAGAGCCGATTCCAGAATCAGTTCCTGCAGAGGAGATTCCCGCTGGCGAGGAATCCGAGCCCGAGGTGTCCAGTGCAGATTTGTCGGGGAAAAAAGTCCTCAACATTAAGCCCCCGATCGCCGTAAAAGCGTTGGCCGAGGAACTCGGTCTCAAGCCCTTCCAGCTCATCAAGGACCTGATGTCGCTGCAGATTTTCGCAAATCTGAATCAAACGGTTGAAGCAGATGTCGTCGCAAAGGTCTGCGATATGCATGGCTTTGTTTTTGAGCGCGAGCGCAAGGACACATCGAAGGGCCATCACAAAGTCGAAGCCAAAATCGAGGTTCCGAAGGCTCCCGAGCCCGCCAAAATCGACGAGCTTCAACTGCGCGCCCCGATTATCACTTTCATGGGCCATGTGGACCACGGCAAAACATCCCTACTTGATGCCATTCGCAAAGCCCGCGTCGCCGCGGGTGAAGCCGCCGGCATCACGCACCATATCGGCGCCTACAGCGTCGAACGCAATGGCCAAAAAATCACCTTCCTCGACACACCCGGCCACGCCGCTTTCACCGCGATGCGCGCCCGGGGAGCCAATGTCACGGATATCGTGGTTATTGTTGTGGCAGCAGATGACGGCCTCATGCCGCAGACGCTCGAAGCGATCTCCCACGCCAAAGCCGCCAAGGTAAAAATCATGGTGGCGATCAACAAAATCGACATGCCTTCGGCCAATCCCGAC